>NZ_JADP01000002.1:147074-329921 GCF_000518445.1 Shewanella sp. 38A_GOM-205m
GCCTGCCTGCTGTGTTGTGCTTCTTGCAAAGGACTAGGGCCATTTGCTGCGAACCACGCCTTGCATCCAGGCCTGTAAGCCGACGCAGAGCACACATGGGACTTGTTCGCACCTTCCTTAGTAAAGCTTGGGTTAGGCGCCCCAAAGATACTGTTTCTCAAGGACGCAGCAAATGCTCTTCACGTCCCTGACGCTGCTCTGCCTTGTGGGCCAATTCAGTATTCCTTATTGTCTGCGCCCCAAGTGCCACCTTAACTCCCGGGCTCAATTGATAGATGTCGCTGCGAAATTGCGCTCTTTCCCGCTCATCCATCCACGCAGTCCAATAAACCAGATGAACAGGCAGGCGCTGCTCAAAGGCAAACCATTGGGTGGTTTGATAGTCACTTTGCATCCGCTGCCAGGTTCTCTTGTCCCGCACCAGATTATTGGCCATCCAGGATGCCAACTCTTCCACCTTGTCGACCCGAATACAACCGGAAGACAGGGCTCGATTGGCTTTGGCAAACAGATGCTTGTCCGGTGTGTCATGCAGATAAACATTAAAGCCATTGCTGAAATGGAACTTGTAGCGTCCCAAGGCATTATCGGCGCCCGGTTGTTGTACCAAACGATAAGGGAAACGGCCACTCGCCTCTTTTTGCCAGGCTTCGGCGCTTTCTTCCACTCTATTGCCCTGATAGTCATAAACATTGAAATGCCGCTGCTGCAGATATTCACCATCCTTGCGGATCTGCGGCAGTAAGTCGCGCCTCAGTATACCCCTTGGCACAGTCCAGGTAGGATTTAAAACGATATTGGATACCTCACTGCTGAGCAGTGGTGTTTGCCGATAGGGTTTGCCGACTATGACCCGGGAGCGTAACTGCACCTGGTTGTCATCCACCAGAGTCAACTCAAACGCCGGGATATTCACCAACAAATAGCGCTTTCCCAATTGCTGCTTGTAGACGGTGCGGGCGACGAAGTTGCCGGCCAGCATGCGGGCACGTTGCAATGGTTCAGTATTGAGCCAACGCAGCGTATCAGGGCCTATGATGGCATCGGTTTTAAGCCCATGACGGGATTGAAACGCTTCTACCGCCGAGGCCAGCTGCGGTGAATAAACCTTGTTGTCGCCCGGCTCGCTGCTGAGATCGCCAAGCCAATATAGACGCTTCGCAATTGTTGGGATCAGCAGATGACTGTCGCCAGGGCGCAGCCAACCACCGGGATCCAACCTGGGCCATTGATGCCGCTCAGCGAGCCAAATCAGATAGCGGATCCGGCTGCTGGTTGCCAGATAGTCGTCTTCCTGAGGCTCCAGCGCCAGCGCCCGGCTGAGCGAATTGGCGTCAAGGGGTAGCGTGTTGAAGGCCAAAGGAACGCCACGACGCTTCCAGAAGGCTGCAATATCCTGTTCAATCCCCTCACGCAACTCCAGTTGAAGGTTAAGATCGCCGCGGCTCATGGAACGTAAATCATCGGCAAACTCCTGCCCTTCAGGCAGCAGAGCCAGCAACTGCAGCTGATTATTCAGGATCCTGATAGCGGCATCATCGGCTTTAACTGCATATGCCGCGCCGCTGAGGAGCAGAATGATCAGTAAAGGCATTAACACGCGCTTTGTCATATCGGCCTCCCGGGACATAAGCTCAATTATGGCAAATATGCGCCGTGATTCGATGATATTTTGCTGACAATTGGCTGAACGACCCTTGATTAACATAGGACATTGGCAAGTCAATGATTATTAGCGATTGATAATTAATCACTTATCAGCACAAGCCTGTGATCATGGAGATTATTCTGATATAAAATCCTGCCAAAGCAGTAACAGGCAATATAATGAACAGACAAATGCTCATTCGGCAGATGGCCGAAAGACAACAGATCTCAAAGGCTCAAGCCAAAGTGCAACTGCAGCATATTCTGGCTAGCCTTACCCAGGCACTCAGTGAAGGCGAGAAGGTTTATCTGCCGCAGTTTGGCACTTTCGAGCTCAGATACCACCTTCCCCGCAACGGCCGTAACCCACAAACCGGTGAACCTTTGGAGATTGCCGGCAGCAATCAGCCTAGCTTTAAGGCTTCCCCTTCGCTGAAACAGGCTCTGCAGCCAGAGTAATACGTTCTCGGGGCAGGCTCTCTGCCCCCTGCATCAATAGTCATGCTTGTTTCCGGCCAAAGATATCAATACTGACGCTTGTATCTGACAGTTGAACCGGGATTTGATGTGATAAAAGTCAGCAGCTATTAACGAACGTAAACTTGGTATGAAAACAAGGGCTAAGTTTGCTTCGAATGACTTTGAGAAAATTCAATTAAGGGGGATTAAATTTGGAGGCGCGACCCGGAGTCGAACCGAGATCGACGGATTTGCAATCCGCAGCATAGCCATTCTGCCATCGCGCCTTTTTGGGGTCACAGCATTGAGGTGCTGTGTGAGATTGGAGCGACATATCGGGTTCGAACCGATGACCTGTACCTTGGCAAGGTACCGCTCTACCAACTGAGCTAATGTCGCATCACTTTTCTTGCTTCGTTTTGTATTCAGAGCCAGCCCTGACTACGGATTGGCATTCTACGCTTTTAACCCCGACTGTCAACGAAGAATTAGTGCTTAACTGTTTGCTTGGACACTAAATAATCTTATCGAAACATTATTGTGCAATCGGGCACAAACTAGCACCGTTTAACCTGCTATCAGATCCTTCCAGGCGGCCTTGATATAACTGATCATCGACCAGAAGGTTAAGAAAGCCGCCACATACAGCAAGGCATAGGCGGTATAGATCATCCAGTCGCCCTGCTTCCAGATAAGGCCAATAATTGCCACCATCTGGGCTGCCGTCTTGTACTTGCCAATCCAGGATACCGCCACAGCGCCGCGTTTACCTATCTCGGCCATCCACTCACGCAGCGCCGATATCACCAGCTCACGCCCTATCATAAACAGCGCCGGCAAGGTCAGCCAGATGGTGTTGTAGTCTTCAACCAGCAGCACCAGGGCCGTGGTCACCATCAGCTTATCGGCCACAGGATCCAGGAAGGCACCAAAACGAGTGGACTGCTCCAGTTTACGGGCCGCATACCCATCCAAGGCGTCGGTAATGGCTGCAAGCCAGAAAACAAATGCAGCCATAAACGGCGCCCAACTGTACGGTAAGTAAAATACCAGAACAAAAACAGGCAGTAAGAACAGCCTAAACCAGGTAAGGGCGATGGGTATATTAAACGGCATGATAAAACCAAATAATCAAAAGCAGCGCCAATCTTGCCTGATTTTTACTACCCCCGCAATGCATCGTGTATCGTTTGAGCCATTTCTGGACTAATCCCGGGCACTTTTGCCAATTCCGCCACACTTGCCCCCTTCACCTGTTGCAATCCCCCCAGATATTGCAGCAAAGCCTTACGTCTTTTCGGGCCAATCCCCGGGATAGACTCAAGGCTTGAGGTGTTGCGGGTCTTTTGGCGTTTATTTCTATGACCGGTAATCGCAAACCTGTGGGATTCATCACGAATATGTTGAATAAGATGCAGCGCCGGTGAGTCATCCGGCAGTGAAAAGCTCTCTTCGGTATCACCGAAGATCAGGGTTTCCAACCCGGGTTTGCGGCTTTCACCTTTGGCGACCCCGATAAGCGTGGGTACGGCCTCTATGCCGACAAACTTTTCGTTGACCACTTCCTGAGCCATTCTGAGTTGCCCAAGGCCGCCATCGATAAAGACAATATCCGGGATCTTGCCCTGTGCATTGACTTTATCAAACCTGCGAGTCAAGGCCTGCTTCATCGCCGCATAATCATCACCGGGAGTAATGCCCTTGATGTTGTAGCGCCGATATTCGCTCTTGTCCGGCCCTTCACGATTGAACACCACGCAGGAGGCCACAGTGCTCTCCCCCATGGTATGACTGATATCGAAGCACTCCATACGTTTAATCGGGGTGCTTTGTTCAAGCGCCTCTTCAAGCAGCAGGAATCTCTGCTCCACCGTATTGCGGTGGGCCAGCTTGGTATTGACGGCATTGGTAGCATTGGTCTTGGCCAGGCGCAGATAACCGGCTCTGTCCCCCCTGACCCGGGTGCGGATGGCCACTTTCTTGCTCAGCGCTTCCATCAACACCTGCTCCAGCTCTTCCAGCTCCTCATAGCCGTCACTCAGGAGAATTTCCCGCGGGATAGTACGCTGAATATCGACATTGAGATAAAACTGCAGCATAAAGGCTCTGAGTACCTCAGCCATTTCGGTCTGCGCCGGCACGCTGGGATAGTAGCTGCGGCTACCGAAAATCTTGCCCTCGCGAATAAACAACAGGTGGAAACAGGCCACCCCTGAGGCGTAGTGAACCCCAATAACATCAAGATCACCATGGCTGGATGACACTTCCTGCTGCTCGGCCACTCGTCTGAGCGCCATGATCTGATCCCGATAGCGGGCCGCCTGCTCGTAGGCCATGGACTCGGCCGCCTGCTCCATTTTCTTGACCAAGGCGCTGAGCACCTGCTGATCCTTGCCCTTGAGAAACAGGGTCGCCAACTTGACCTGCTCCAGATATTCCTCGTCAGAGACCTTGCCGACACAAGGGGCGCTGCAACGCTTGAGCTGGTACTGCAAACAGGGACGCGAGCGCGCCTTGTAGTAGAGATCGTCACATTGACGAATAGGAAACAGTTTCTGCATCAAATGCAGGCTTTCTCGCACCGCACCGCCATTGGGATAAGGCCCGAAATACTGCCCCTTCTCCCGTTGCGGCCCCCTGTGGTAAGCAAGCCTGGGGTGTCTGTGCTGGCTCAGCAAAATAAAGGGGTAAGACTTGTCATCCCTGAGCAGCACATTGTATTTCGGCAAGTACTGCTTGATGTAATCGTTTTCCAGGATCAGTGCTTCGGTTTCACTGTGAGTCAGTGTCACATCGATATTGGCGATATGGGACACCAGCGCCTGAGTCTTCACATTGGGCAGATTCTTGCGAAAATAAGACGAGAGCCGTTTCTTGAGATCTTTGGCCTTGCCCACGTAAATCACGCTACCGCCGCTGTCGTACATACGATAAACGCCCGGCGCTGAGGTCAGATTTTTAAGAAAAAGCTTGGGATTGAATTCCTGCGGCATGAACCCACTCTATGAATAACGGCTGAAGAGATAAAGATTTCAGGGACAGAAAACAACAAAGAAAGAGGGAGCCATGGCTCCCTGTGTAAATCAGAACTGCCCGGTGTCGAGCATTTTATACCGAATCGCCAATCGGGTCAGCTCCACATCGCCGCTGATCCCCAGTTTGGCAAACAAGCGATAGCGGTAGCTGTTAACCGTCTTGGGGCTGAGGTTCAGCTGCTCGGAGATATCATTGACCTTCTCACCATTGGTGATCATCATCATGATCTGCAATTCCCGCTCAGACAGCGACTTGAAGGGGTTCTCATCTGTCTGATCAAACTGACTCAAGGCCATCTGCTGGGCAATTTCCGGTGACAGATATCGCTGCCCGTGAGCCACCTGTCGAATGGCTTGGATCACCTCCGGCGGCTTGGCTCCCTTGGTCAAATAACCGGAAGCACCGGCCTGCATCACCTTGGTCGGGAAAGGGTCCTCTGAGTGAATAGTCAATACTATGATTCTGGCATGGGGTTGGTAACGCAGAATTTTACGGGTTGCCTCAAGCCCCCCTATTCCGGGCATATTCATATCCATCAAAATCACATCGGCTTCATTCTGCCTGCTCCACTGCACAGCAGCTTCGCCATCACCGGCTTCCCCTACAACTTTAATGCCTTTCTCATCTTCGAGGATCCGGCGGATCCCGGTTCTGACCAACTCATGGTCATCCACCAAATATACGGATATCAACTTCAACCCACCTTATTATTGTCGGCCTTTTCGTGTAGCCCTGATTCTTCGAAGCCTTTGGGATAATTTAGCCCATCTGCCGACAATAGAAAAGCTCAAGTTAACTTTATGATTATAAAAGAAACTCATTCTTATGTTGACTTGGATAAGGGATAAAGTGCAACAATCTTCCCTTTTGTTGCATAAAAATTCTCTTGCCAAGGCAATAAAATGCCAAAATCAGTGCAACAATGCCTTGGCCGAAAGACAAATAGGTTCTGGTCAACATTGAGCCGGTTAGGATTCAACTAACATATGCAAGTTTCGGCCAACCCGTTTCAGATCTCTCAGGGCAGCCGCTTCTGTAGCCATACGCAGCGGCCTTTGCGGAATTTTGATGGTATTGTGCAAAATATCCATGTCATCGCGCTGGGTATGGGTAAATTCGATAGTGCCATAGGGTGTCTTGAAAACTCCCTTTCGACCTGTGGTCATCACGGTAATGTAGCTGATAGGGATCTGCGAAATCGCACCGTATTCAGATAGGGCCGATTCCAGCGAAACATAGTTATACTCACCGCGCCGCAGTGCACAGGCGATATGCTCCACCGCGTAACTATCTCGCCGACTCAGCGCAAACAGGTATACGCCGCGGCAGGGCCTTTCCAGGATCCCCTGCTTTATCAACCTCGGCAGGCTCTGCTTAAACGCTTCTGCCGTATCATCAAAAAATAGCCGCCTGAGATTCCCCTTGGTATAAACATAAATACCTTTACGATCAAAACCGTGCAGCCGTTGCAAAGCAGTACTGATATCCATAATCCAATCAAGTAGACATAAAAGTGCTTAATAGCATACCTAAATGTCCACTTAAAGCTATTGGAACGAGATGGCCTCTCTGTCTGAATTAAGAGGAAAATTTATGGACTTGAAACTGTGTAGGTGAGCTCTAACACAGAACTGATTTTCCAGTAGCAATCATTAAAACTGGGACACGAAAAAGCCCGCTTATTTGCACAAGCGTGTCTCTCAGAATAAGGCAGAGGTACAGAGATTTAAATCCTGCATAACGGCGCTATAAACCCAGCAATCCGCTAACCGATACCAGGCTAATCGCTATTATCAAAACCAAGATATGAAAAAGCCCGCCTGTTCACACAAGCGGGCTTCTCTGAATATGGCGGAGGAGCAGGGATTTGAACCCTGGATGGGCTATAAACCCATGCCGGTTTTCAAGACCGGTGCATTCAACCACTCTGCCACCCCTCCGGAACGACGCAAATAATATATCCAACAAAAAAGCGTGTAAACCTTTAATAAATCATTTTATTCCAACTGCTTATTCGTTAAACAAAGCGGCTTTTAGTTGAGCATTTCAGGGATATAAACTGCTCCAAACCCGCCTGATAGACTCAAGTGTTATTGATGCCATCGGCCTGAAAGCCCGACAAGCGTCGTTGAACATACAAGCGGATTGGCTTGATCCCCGCTTTATTAGCGACGTCGAATCTATGCCTGTCTCGGATCTATGACTGCCATAGAACGGAAATACGAAAAAGCCTGCCAGTTTGCACAAGTGGCCCTCTCTGAATATGGCAAAGGCGCAGGGATTTGAACCCTGTATGACGGCACGATAAACCCAGCAATACTCTGAATGGGTCAGGCCAATAGCAATCATCAAAACCAAATACGAAAAAGCCCACCTGTTTGCACAAGCGGGCCTATCTGAATAAGGCAGAGGTACAGAGATTTAAATCCTGCATAACGGCGCTATAAACCCTGTTACGCTTCAGTCAGAATGACAACTAGCTTGGATAGATATGGAAATCAGGCATGAAAAAGCCCGCCTGTTTGCACAAGCGGGCCTCCCTGAATATGGCAGAGGTGCAGAGATTTAAATCCTGCATAACGGCGCTATAAACCCTGTTACGCTTCAATCAGAATGACAACTAGCTTGGATAGATATGGAAATCAGGCATGAAAAAGCCCGCCTGTTTGCACAAGCGGGCTTCTCTGAATATGGCGGAGGAGCAGGGATTTGAACCCTGGATGGGCTATAAACCCATGCCGGTTTTCAAGACCGGTGCATTCAACCACTCTGCCACCCCTCCGGAACGGCGCAAATATTATAAGCTCACTAAGCCGTTGTAAACCCTTATTTCTAAAAATATGTTCATATGCCTAAATCTCAGCCATCCGAAAGATTCAAACGGAACTCATATCGAACAATAAAAGCCGCTCGAGAATGGAGATTTACCATGCCGCTCCGTCACCCCTGTGGTAAAATCAGCTTATCTTTAAATGACTTTGAGCCACAATGAAGCCTAGCTTGATCCCGGCCGGGGCCCTTACCCCTCAATACTCCAATCTGCAGCTTCCCACATCGAGCCAACTGACAGATCTATTACTTGGACAAGAAAGAGTCATAGACGCCTTTGGTCTGCTGCAAACCTTATCAGGACAACAGCTCTTCCTGGCAGACTTCCAGGGTATCCACCGCACTTGGCTGTTTGAGGCCCTGAGCGCCCAAAGCAAAATGCCGATGCAATATTTAAGCGGTCGCATCACCCGGGCACAGCTACTCGGCTATCCAGATAGTCAACCATCAAGGCAACCGGGAGCCCTCGCAAAGCCCGGACTACTTTTTATCTACGCCGAGTCCTTGTGGAAACGAGAGCCTTTGTGGGAGCTATTGTTGGATGCCATCGAAAAAGGTGGCTTCGAGCTTCAGGGACAATGGCAGCCACTGCAAGCCAAAGTTGTATTGGTGGGCTCGAGTCTGCTCTACAGCGAGCTCAGGTACCATGAGCGCAGATTCAGCGAGTTGTTCGCCCTGCTTGGCGAGCTGGTATTTGAAATTGATTTGCAAAAGGTTACTGTCAATGCCTATGTAGCCTGGCTGGCAGAGCTGGCCAAGCTCAGTCATTGTCAACTGACCGAGTCGGCCTTACTGCCTCTACTCAGATACAGTAGTCGCCTGACAGAGCATCAGCAGCGCTTGAGCCTCGCCAGCGCAGATTTGGCACAAGTGTTCGCTGAAGCTAATTTTTACAGCAAAGGACAAGCGCTGGATGCCAACGCCATTGAACATGCCTTGGCACAACGCCAACAACGACATAACGCCCAAGAGCAGCAGTCGGCACAAAATCTTGATGACGCCTTCATCTATTTGCCAACTGAGGGTGCTATGGTGGGGCAAATCAATGGCCTGACAGTGATAGACACCTTGGATTATTGCTACGGCGAGCCAGCCAGGATCACGGCATCAGTGCATTATGGTGATGGTGAAGTGGCTGATATTGAGCGGAAATCTGAGTTGGCGGGCAATATCCACGCCAAGGGAATGATGATCCTGTCCGCATGTCTCTATCGGGTATTTGGCCGCGACGCGCCCTTGCACCTCAATGCCAATATTGTATTTGAGCAGTCCTATCAGGAGATTGACGGCGACAGTGCCTCCTTGGCCGAATATTGCAGCCTGATCTCGGCGATAACCGAACAGCCGATAGACCAAGGGCTGGCGGTGACAGGTGCGCTTGATCAGTTCGGCAACGTGCAGGCCATCGGCGGTGTCAATGAGAAGATTGAGGGGTTCTTCAAACTCTGTGCCAGGCGTGGCTTGACCGGCAGCCAAGGGGTGATTATGCCCAAGTCCAATGTGCAGCAACTCAACCTTGCACCCGAGATCATAGCGGCGGTAGAGCAAGGTCAATTTCTGCTCTACGAAATCACTCATGTCGACCAAGCTGTCACTCTGTTGATGGGGATAGAAGCCGGGGAAGCAGACGAAGACAACAACTTCCCCGAAGACACTTTATACGGCATGGTGCAACAACGACTGGACAAGTTGGCAGGCAATCTTGATGAAGAACCGGGCTATTTTGCGAGCTTGCTGGCAAGATTGCCATTTTTTCGCCAATAAGTAGCTGATCGGAGTTGTTTGGCTTACACCTGTTCGCTAATCTTGGCGGCACTTGATGAAGGATGTGGTAACAACAATGACTAAAGCAAACAGTTTCAACAAAGAAGAGCTCATCGCCTGCGGCCATGGTGAGATATTTGGCAAGAACTCCCCTCGCCTGCCCGTGGACAACATGTTGATGATCGACAGAGTCGTCACCATCAACGACAACGGCGGAGCCTTCGGTAAAGGTGAAATTGTTGCGGAACTGGATATCAACCCGGATCTCTGGTTCTTTGGCTGTCACTTTGTTGATGACCCTGTTATGCCAGGTTGTCTAGGGCTGGATGCCATGTGGCAACTGGTTGGCTTTTTCCTTGCCTGGGAGGGCGCCGTGGGTAAAGGCCGTGCACTTGGTGTAGGCGAGGTCAAATTTACCGGCCAGGTGCTGCCAGGCGCCAAAAAGGTGACTTATAAGCTTAATATCAAGCGCACCATACACCGCAAACTGGTGATGGGTATTGCCGATGCGACTTTGGAAGTAGATGGCCGCGAGATCTACTCGGCCACGGATCTGAAAGTGGGTGTATTCAGCGATACCTCAACCTTCTAAAGCCATCGAATACAAGTAACAAGGTCGGCAATTGCCGACCTTGTTGTTTTCAGAGCGCTATAAAAATGCCCTCATCTGGGAGGGCAGTCTTGCTGAATTACTTATTGAACAGGCCGTTTATCCGGCCTTCTACCCCTTCGCGCCAGCCTCCTAGCCACTGGGAGCGAGAATCAAGATTCGAATAAGGACAAAGCTCCTTGGAGCGGCCGCCGACACCGGCTTGGAATCCCTTCGAAAAGGCTCGGTCTAAACGATCTCGTTTTTGTCTCTTCATGCAAGCGTCCTCTGTACTATTTTACATAGAAGCATCAGCTTCACTTGCTATGAATAGAACTTTTCAACGCCGAGATCAATCAAAAAATCGCCAATTATAGCGAAGAAATTTTAAACTATTGAGATCCTGATTAAAAAAAATCGGCGCCTTTTGGGCGCCGATCTCACAGGCTTAAACTAAGCTTAAATTTTGCGTCTGCGCCACCAGATCAGCGGCAGCAATGCCAACCAACCCAAACTGGCCGCACCGGAACGCTCAAACGGCTTATCGATATCACCGTCGTCCACCTGAGTACAAGCTTCCCCACTGCCACTGGGCTTAAGAACAACCATACGCGGCAGATAAGAAGTCACTGGCTGACCGTTACCATTAAGCTCAAACAGCGGCTTGCCGTTTTCACCGATCACCAAATTACCTTTTTCATCAAACTGGTAAGATGGCTTACGGATAAAGGCGGTACCTACTATGGTGCCTTCCTCATTGATGCTGTTGGCTTCCACCACCACTATGTCAGTGTTGTAGGTCAGGGTCTTGCCTGAGCCATCTTCAACACTCACTTCATGGCGTTTCCAGTTGCCTTCGGCATCTTTCTCATAGCCTTTGGACTCACAGGTCAGCAGCTTATTGAGATTACTGAACTCACCGGATTCTTTGTCAAACAGGAAACCCACCTTGGGTCTTGGTTTATCCTTGTCATGGGTAGACTCGATATAACCCACGACCTGACCTTTGTTGTTGATATCTCTGGGCTTGCTGGAGAGATCAGACATGGTGTTGTAGAAATCATTGGGGGTAACCGGCTTGGTCTCAGGGTTATTGGTATCATAGATAAAGAACTTATCGCGGATATAACCCTGAATGTACTTATTGTAGCTACCGACCAAGATCCCTGCATCATTGACATCATAGGCAATGGAGTTGCGCACATCATCATCGACAACCGGGATCCAATGGTACTTGTATTCACCATTGGCATCTTTACTCCAGTAGGCCGCATCCATTCTCAGGTTGTCTGAATCGTTATAACGATAAACATGGGAGCGTCCGGCAACAACTCCAGTGTTGTTCAGCCCCAGCCCCTGAGCGGTAAAGGTATAGTCTGAATCACCGGGAGTCAGACCAAGTGGCAGCTCAGTGCCGGTAACCGCGCCATTGTCATACTGCCAGACATAGGCACGCATCTGGTACTGAATATTGCGGGTGTTGTTGGCGTTGGGATATTTTTCCCGCTGCAAGCACACATCCAGCGGCAGCGTGTTGTCGTCACTGAGGCAAGCCGCGGCCCGTTCTGCGCCATAGTTGCTGATGGCGGTACTGGCATAGCCGGCAACCAGGTTATTGCTGTTGATGGCTGATGCCATTGACCAACCGCCGAGCTCGGCCGTCTTGTCGTCCTTGGTATAAGTGGTATAAGGCGGCAACAGCGGCACTTCAGTGCTGCCGTCTTTAACAAAACCGCGCTGCTCGAAGTCACGGTAATACCAGTACTCCTGCCCTTCGGTTTCTCCGGTGTAGTCGACTTTCTTCTCTTTACCTGTCATGGCACCGACACGAATACCGGCGTCATTGACGTCATAGAAGAAACTGTCAACCGAATTGACACTGGCCGGATCGGCAGGGTCGGTATCCGCAGGCGGCGTGCTACCGTTTACACTCTCGAAATTGGGGGTCCAGGGACTGGCAGGATCGTTTTCCTGAGAGTTGAAGGTGAAGTTATTGGCAATGATGGGATCATTGATGGAATAGGTGATCTTTTCCTCTGGGGCGATACCATCTTCAATGTCGATAATGCCGTCATCATTATCCACATCCGAGGTGCTGAGCTTTTTCTTGCCCTTGGCCACACCTATGGCTTCATTATTGGCATTAACGCCCATACCATAACCAGTACGAGTATCGGTCAGGTTACCTTTGAGATCATATTCATCCAGGTTGACGACTTCATAGACAGGGGCCGCCTGCGATACCTGTAATACACTGATAACCCCCATGGCCACCAATGACAGCGCACTATTCAACTTCATTAATTTGATTCCCATTTAATTTTTTGAGCTTACTTCATTGACTCGAGTTCTTCCCAACGCTCGAAGTAAGCCTCCAGTTGCTGTTCTTTCTCTGCCAACTGTTGCAATTCGCTGCTCACAATAGCTTGATCCTGCGAATAAAAGTCCGGCTGATTGACGCGCTCCTGCAGCTGTTCCAACTCCTGCTCCAAAGTTTCCATCAAGGCAGGTAAAGCATCCAACTCACGTTGAAGCTTATAGGAAAGCTTTTTGGCTGTCTTGGGTTCTGCGGCTTTTTGCGGCGCAACCTCCTGTTTGACAGGCTTAGCTGCCTCAGGTTCCTCAGCGTCGCGATAGAAACGTGCCCCTTGGGCAACCGCATCCTGATAGCCGCCGACATATTCACTCCAACGGCCGTTGCCACCGAACCACCAGGAACTGGTGACTGTATTATCAATAAAGGCCCGGTCATGACTGACAAGCAGCAGAGTGCCTTCATATTCAGTGAGCAGAGACTCTAGCAATTCCAGTGTCTCTATATCAAGATCATTTGTCGGTTCATCGAGAATGATAAGGTTGGCCAGCCTGAGCAGCAGTCTGGCCAGTAGCAAACGGTTTTTCTCACCTCCACTGAGCGCCTTGACCGGAGTCCGGGCCCGCATGGGTGAAAACAAAAAGTCCTGCAGATAACTGAGGATATGCCTGTCTTTGCCGTTAACAGTAACTGTGCTCTTACCCTCGCCGACGTTTTCTTCAACTGTCTTTTCCGGATCCAAGGCTTCGCGGTATTGGTCAAAGTAGGCGACTTCCAGCTTGGTGCCCGTCTTGATTTCACCACTCTGCGGCGCCAACTGACCTATCAACAACTTGATAAGCGTGGATTTACCACAACCGTTGGGGCCAATCAGTGCGATGCGATCGCCGCGCATCACATTGGTGGAAAAGTCCCGCACCAGGTCCTTATCTGCCAAGTTGTAATTGAGATCCTGCACCTCAAATACCAACTTGCCACTGCGATCGGCTTCAGACACCTGCATTCTGGCATTGCCCTGGCGTTCCAGCCGGGCCCGGCGCTCCATTCTCAAGGCCTTGAGAGCCCTCACCCGGCCTTCATTACGGGTACGGCGAGCCTTGATCCCTTGACGGATCCACACCTCTTCCTCGGCGAGTTTCTTGTCGAAGTGCGCATTTTGCTCGGCCTCAACCCTGAGCCACTCCTGCTTCCCATCGAGATAACTCTGGTAATCACCGGGCCAGGAGGTAACCACTCCGCGGTCCAGATCCACTATGCGGGTGGCTATCTTCTGAATAAAGCCACGGTCGTGACTGATAAAGGCGATGGCGCCCTTATATCCCAACAGAAACTGTTCCAGCCATTCTATGGTGTCGATATCCAGGTGGTTGGTAGGCTCATCAAGCAGTAACAAATCCGGCTCGCTCACCAAGGCTCTGGCCAAGGCGACTTTACGTTGCCAACCGCCAGAGAGTTCAGACAGAGGTTTATCCGGGTCCAACCCCAGTAAACGGCAGTTTTGCTGAATACGGTTATCGAGCTGCCAACCATCGAAGTGATCCAGCTTGGATTGCAACCGCTCGAGATTTTTCAGCATTTTCTCGAGCGCTTCGCCCAGGGCCTTGGCCATAGACTGCGACAGCTGATGGTATTCTTCGAGCAGTTGGCCCACATCGGCCAGACCGGCGGCAATATAGGAATAGACAGTGCCCTGTTCCGCTTTGGGCGGATCCTGTTGCAGGCGACTGACTTTCACATCGGTGGCGATATTGAACTCACCGTCATCGAGCAGGACTTCTCCTGCCAACACCTTCAACAGACTGGATTTGCCGGCGCCATTACGGCCGACAATACAAACCCGCTCGCCGGCTTCAATACTGAAATCTGCCTGCTGCAGCAGAGGGGTATAACCATAGGCAAGCGAGCCATTATTGATACGAACCAGACTCACATTATGCTCCTGTAAAGCGTTTTACTTGCTGTTCATCGAAGGGCCAACAGAGTTCCTCACCCATGCTGTTGGCCAGCACAGGAATAAGCACTCCATAGCGCTCGGCAAGCGTTTCTTGCTCGCAAATATCCTGGGTGCGATAACCAATATTCAGGCCATCGAGCAAGGTCATGGCCAACTCACACAGATGGCAACCATCTGTGTGGTATAGGGTCAATGGCGCCTCAGGCATGGGTGATCAACCAAGTATTATGAATATGCGGATTGCGCTTGTAATCCATTGGCAGCATCTGGGCATCCATATTGGTGACTGACATGCCCTGAGCCGCCATGGCCTCGCTATCCATTTTGAACTTACGTTTGTTGTTGGAAAAGATTATCTCTCCGCCCGGATTGAGCAGTTTGAACAGATCAGACAACAACTTGACGTGATCGCGCTGCACATCGAACGAGTCTTCCATCCGTTTGGAGTTGGAGAAGGTTGGCGGATCGATAAAGATAAGATCGAACTTACGGTCACAATCGCGGATCCATTGCAGGCAGTCGCCCTGCTCGAAACGATACTGTTTGCCAATCAAACCATTGAGCACAAAGTTATCCTTGGCCCAGTTAAGGTAGGTATTGGACATATCCACAGTCGTGACCGACTTGGCCCCGCCAAGCCCGGCGTGCACCGACGCGGTTCCCGTATAGGCGAACAGGTTGAGTACGTCGCGACCATTGGCTTTACTGCCCACCAGTTTGCGAATAAGCCTGTGATCGAGAAACAACCCGGTATCCAGATAATCGGTCAGGTTAAGTTTGAAACGGGCACCGTACTCCTGGGTAACCAGCTCCAGCTTTTCTTTGTCGAGCCGCTGATACTGATTTGTACCCTTCTGCCGCTCGCGGGTCTTGAGGATGATCTTGTCCGGCTCAACACCTATGGCACCGGGCAAAGACAGAAGCACATCGGTCAAACGTCGCTTGCTGACGGCTTCAGGTATGCTGGCAGGCGCCGCATACTCTTGGATCACCACATAATCCAGATACTTGTCGATAGCGACATTATATTCAGGGATATCTGCATCATAGAGGCGATAACTGTCGATTCCCTCTTTACGGGCCCACTTATCCAGCTGTTTCAGATTCTTTTTCACCCGGTTGGCAAATGCACTGGCGATGTCACTGACCTCAGCCCCTGACTGCTCGGCCGCTACAGCCGCCCTGCGGGTAGAGTTGGCATGCAGGGTATAGAGATTAAAGGCGCACTCCAGTGCCCCGTTGAACATCTTCATCTGCTTATCGGCCTTGAGCTTAAGCGATGAGATCAATTCGATATCACTGCAAAGCAAGGCCACTTGCCAGCCACCGAACTCACGCTTGAGCTTGTCGCCAAACTGATAGTAAAGCTGCAACAAAGAGGATACATTACCCAAACGCTCACCATAGGGCGGGTTGGAGATCAACAAGCCTTTGTCCAGCGGTGGCGTGATATTGAGAGCACTGGCAACACTGAACTCAATCAGTTCACTGACACCGGCGCTCTTGGCATTACGTTTGGCCAGCGCCACCATGCGCGAGTCTATGTCCGAGCCGAAGAACTTCACATCACAACGGTTCTTGCCTATGCTGGCCCGCGCCTTGGCTTCCTCGACTATGCTTTGCCAAAGTTTGGCGTCATGGCGATACCAGTGCTCAAAGCCAAAGCGACTGCGTTGCAGCCCCGGGGCCATATCGGCCGCTATCATAGCCGCCTCAATCAACACTGTGCCGCTGCCACAAAATGGATCCAGCAAAGGCGTTTGTTTATCCCATTGGGCCCTGGCCAACATGTTGGCGGCAAGGTTCTCTTTTAATGGCGCCTCACCGGTACCGCTGCGATAGCCACGTTGATGCAGCGCCGGACCGGAGAAGTTCAGCGCTATGGTTACCTGACCGTTTCGGTAGTGGGCATCGATTTTGAAGTCGGCATCGACACGTTGCACATTGGGGCGGTTGAGATCGTCTTCGCGGAAGCGATCCACTACAGCATCTTTAATCTTGAGGGCGCCGAACTGGGTGTTCTTGATAAAACCGCCCATGCCGTGAAAGTCGATACTAAAGGTACAACGGTTATCAAAGTGGCTCGGCCAATCGATACAGAAGGCCGCATTATAAAGCTGTTCGGCGGAATCACAGGGACCGCGATGCAATATAAGCAAAATACGGCTTGCCAGTCTGGTCCAAAGGGTAATGCGGTATGCCAGCTCCAGTGGACAGGAGAAATAAACCCCGGCCAGGCTTTCCTTGACCTCAAGCGCACCAAACTCGCGCAGTTCCTGCGCCAAAGCATATTCAAACCCCTTGGGGGCCGCCGCAAAAAAATTCAACATGAACAAACCAGATAGCAAAGCAAAAATGAATGGCGCATTATACCCTTTGATTAAGGTAAAAGATAAAAACTTCCGTTTTCAGGACCGCTTTTCTTGGTCAATCCTGCCGAATTGTTGGAGTTGTGACCGATACGTTTAATCTCCGCGTACGGATGAATTAAATTTGAACACTCAATGGCATTTTGATGATTTGTCCTTGCATTGCCGCCCCTTGGTCGTTATAGTCCACCCCGCTTTAACGGACGCGGGATGGAGCAGCATGGTAGCTCGTCGGGCTCATAACCCGAAGGTCGTCGGTTCAAATCCGGCTCCCGCAACCAATTTCAAATTCCTTAATTATGAATTCAAACTGATTAGTACAATTCGAACGCGGGATGGAGCAGCATGGTAGCTCGTCGGGCTCATAACCCGAAGGTCGTCGGTTCAAATCCGGCTCCCGCAACCAATTCCTTTCTAAAGAACCAACTCCTCTTATTAACTAAATTTGAATGATGAGCATAGCAAGAGCTTATCGCGATCGGCTTGTTCTCGTGTCGCAGGAAATTGTAAATGCTTCCCCTCCTCTTGCTTCAAGCTCAAAAATATCAACCTTTGCCATAACCACCAATTCCTTGGGCACATGATTCTTCCCCAAGCCTGCAAGCAACAGGCAGCACTTTGCCGATAGTACATAAAAGAAAAGCCACTCTGTGAGTGGCTTTATCTGTGTTCTATTTCAATAAATCGGCGGCATACCTTCCGGACGGGTGCGCAGTACCTTAAGAAACCACATATACTGCTCAGGATAGGCGTTGATCACCTGCTCCACCGCCTTATTCAGCGCCTTGGCTTCATTTTCCTTGCCCTGCATCGACTCGGGATCAATTGCCGGCATAACAGTCAAACGAAAACACCTGGCTTGCTCGTCGTAGCCAATCTTCACCGGCATTACCTGAGCGTTACCTGCCTGCGCCAAACGGCCAACCACAGGTAAAGTAGCCTTGACTGTTCCTAAAAATGGCGCAAATACGCTCTGCTCCGGTCCCAAGTCTTCATCCGGCAAATAGAAGAAACTGTTACCCTGTTTCAGCTCAGCCAACAAGGCCCGGATCCCGGCTTCACGCATATAGATATTGCCACCTTGAGAGCTGCGCATCCGGTTATTGAACCAGTTGAACAATTCATTTCGATGCGCCTTGGCCATGGAGACCATGGGCAAGTCCAAATTCAGCCTCAAACCGGCATACTCTATGCCCCACACATGGGGCATGATAAAGATAATCGGCTGCCCTGCTTCACGGGCAGCGGCAATATGCTCTTCTCCCTCAACCTTGACTCTTTTGCGTATATAGGAGCTCGGCATAAAGATAAGCTCAGATTGGGCCAGCAAGGTCATCACAAAAGCTTCGGTGTTGCGCTCCAGCAACTGCTCAATTTCCGATTCACTCTTATCGGGGAAACAGGCTTTGAGATTGGCTCTGGCCACCTTAATGGGCTTATGGGCTATACGCCTGACCAAACGTGACAAACCGCGAGCGATAGGATCGCGAATAATGGCGGGCAAGAGACCAAACAGAACCAGTACGCCTATCGCCAACCAACTGCCCAAAAATCTCGGATGCAACAATGACCAACGGAAGCGCCTATCGAAGTATTTGCCTTTCTTAGGCTTGGAAGGTGTATTTGACAAGGTTTAACCCCTGGGTGTAATTCCAATGCAATGCCAAACCAGGCATTAAAAATGCGATACAGCATAGTAGAAGTGTTTTCTACAGACACAAACAGGGAAGCCTCTCACAGGAGCGGCTTCCCTGTTCTGAATTACTGACCGAGCAGTTATTTGCCTTTGTTAGCGGCTTCTACGCGACTCTTCAGCTTCTGTCCCGGACGGAATGTCACCACCCGACGGGCAGAAATTGGAATGTCCTGACCTGTTTTGGGATTCCTTCCCGGTCTTTGATTCTTATCCCTAAGATCAAAGTTGCCAAAGCCAGATAACTTGACCTGCTCACCATTTTCAAGCGCAGTTCGGATCTCTTCGAAAAACGCTTCAACCATCTCTTTGGCTACCCGCTTGTTAATGCCAAGCGTTTCAAAAAGATGCTCTGCCATTTCGGCCTTGGTAAGTGCCATACTTTAATCCCTCAACGATGCGTTGAACTCGGACTTGAGTGCAGAAACCACTGTATCAACCATCTCAGCTATCTCTTTTTCCTCAAGTGTACGAGTGTTATCTTGTAACGTAAGTGCGATCGCCAGACTCTTTTTGCCCTGCTCTACACCTTTACCTCGGTATACATCGAACAAGTTTAAGCCAACCAACTGATTTTCGCCAACTTTTCTTATCAGCGTCATCACGTCACCTGCGGCGACTTCTTCATCAACCACTATGGCGATATCGCGGCGATTGGCTGGAAACTTAGACACAGCCTGGGCTTGCGGTAATTTAGCCTGCAGCAAGGCGTCCAATTCCAACTCAAAAACTATGGTTTTGCCATTCAGCCCAAAAGGCTTCTCGAGGCTGGGATGGACTGCACCTATATACCCTATGACCCGATCATTTCTCAATATTTCAGCACATTGCCCCGGATGCATAGCCGGATGCTGCGCTCCTTTAAAACTAAATTCAGCTTCGGAAACTGTCAAGCCAATAATGGCCTCTAAATCACCTTTAAGATCGAAGAAATCAACGGTTTTCGACTCCATGCTCCAGTGCTCGTCGCTCTGGGGACCGGCGATCACCGCACCCAGCATGGCTTGTTGTCTTACGCCGGATTCTGCTTGTGCATCAGGAATAAAGCGTAAACCAGTCTCAAACAGGCGTACACGAGTCTGTTGACGGGCCTGGTTATAACCCACAGCATTCAGCAATCCGGTGAACATAGACAGGCGCATAGCCGACATTTCACTGGAAATCGGGTTAGGCAGTACCATGGCTTCGCTGTCAGGATGCACCAGTTTTTGCAGCTTGGGATCGACAAAACTATAGGTGACAGCTTCCTGGAAACCTCGGGCCACCAACATAGCCCTCACCCGGCTAAGCTTCAGATCCGACTCTTTATGATCTGTCATAGAGAGGTGTGCCAGCGGGGCTGTGTTCGGAATGTTGTTATAGCCGTAAATTCGGGCAACTTCTTCGATAAGATCTTCTTCAATTGCCATGTCGAAGCGATAAGTGGCGGTTTTCACCTGCCAGTCGCTGCCCTGTTTTTCAACCTGGAAGCCCAGACGGGTCAGGATCTCTTCCACATCGGCATCACCAATCTGATGACCAAGCAGTTTGTCCAGCTTGCTGCGACGCAGTTTAATGTCGGCAGCCTTTGGCAGATGCGCTTCGCTCTTGGCCTCAACCACAGGGCCGGCTTCGCCGCCACAGATATCCAGCACCAGACGGGTAGCTCTATCCATAGCCTTATGCTGGAGCTCCGGGTCAACGCCGCGCTCAAAACGATGCGAAGAGTCGGTGTGCAGCCCAAGGCGACGGGCCTTACCCATGATGGCCAAAGGCGCGAAGAACGCACACTCCAGCATAATATCGCGGGTTTGCTCACTGACGCCGGAAGCCTCACCACCGAATACACCGGCCAGGGCCAATGCCTGGCTGTTATCGGCAATCACCAGGGTATCGGCTGGCACAATAATTTCGTTGCCATCGAGCAGAGTCAGCTTCTCTTCACCGTTACCCAGACGCACCTTGATGCCGCCGTCAATCTTGTCCAGATCAAAAGCATGCATAGGTTGACCGAATTCAACCAATACATAGTTGGTGATGTCCACGATAGGATCTATCGACCGAATACCGCTACGGCGCAGTTTTTCCACCATCCAGTCAGGCGTTTGCGCCTTGACATTGACATTGCTGACCACCCGGCCCAGATATCTCGGGCAGGCTTCCGGGTTGGCCACGTCAATTTCAACTCTACGCTCACTACTGACGTTGGCAGCTTCCCAGCTTGGCTCGGTCACGTTAAGACGGTTGAGCACGCCCACTTCGCGGGCCAGCCCCACCATACCCAGGCAATCTGCACGGTTGGCGGTCAGATCCACATCGATAATCACATCATTGAGCTGCAGATATTCACGAATATCGGTACCGATAGGAGCATCCAGCGGCAGCTCAATAATGCCGTCGCTTTCTATCTCTATGCCCAGCTCGCCATAAGAGCACAGCATGCCATGTGAAGGCTGTCCACGCAGTTTGGCTTTCTTGATTTTGAAGTCACCGGGCAGCACCGCACCAACAACGGCCACAGCAACCTTGAGTCCCTGACGGCAGTTAGGTGCGCCGCAGACGATATCCAACAGCTCTTCGCCGCCGACATTGACCTTGGTGACCCTTAGCTTGTCGGCATCGGGGTGTTGACCACATTCAACCACTTCACCCACTACCACGCCGGAAAAGTCACCGGCAACGGCAATGACGTCGTCCACTTCCAGGCCGGCCATGGTGATTTGGTGAGTTAATTCGTCACGGCTAATCGCAGGGTTAACCCACTCACGAAGCCAGGATTCACTGAATTTCATAATACTAAAGCTCCGTTATTTGAATTGCTTGAGAAAACGTAAGTCGTTTTCGAAGAAGGCGCGCAGGTCGTTGACACCATAACGCAACATGGCCAGACGCTCGACGCCCATACCAAAAGCAAAACCGGAGTATTTATCAGGATCGATTCCCACACCGCGCAGCACATTAGGGTGAACCATGCCGCAGCCGAGTACTTCCAGCCAGCCGTTCTTGCCTTTCACATCCACTTCGGCAGAAGGCTCGGTAAAGGGGAAGTAAGAAGGACGGAAACGTATCTCCAGATCCTCTTCAAAGAAGTTACGCAGGAAGTCGTGCAAAATGCCTTTCAGTTCGGCAAAGTTAACATTCTCATCGACCAGCAGGCCTTCCACCTGATGGAACATAGGCGTGTGAGTCATATCGTAGTCATTACGATAAACACGACCGGGAGAGATAATCCGCAAAGGTGGCTTTTCCACTTCCATGGTGCGAATTTGCACCCCTGAAGTCTGGGTACGCAGCACTAACTTGGGATTGAAGTAGAAAGTATCATGCCCCGCACGAGCAGGATGATGCTCGGGCATATTCAAGGCATCGAAGTTGTGATAATCGTCTTCGATTTCCGGCCCCTGTTTGACACTGAAGCCCAACTCACCAAAGAAGCTCTCAATCCGTTCAATGGTTCGGGTGACCGGATGCAAACCACCATTGTCCAGGCGACGCCCCGGCAGGGTGACATCGATTTTCTCAGCCTGGAGCTTCTGCTCCAACTCGGCTGCTTTCAGCCGTTCAATTCGCTGACTGAGGAACTGCTGTACCTTTTGCTTGGCTTCATTGACCTTCTGGCCGAAGGCGGGCTTTTCTTGTGGACTCAGGGTCGCCATCAACTTCATCATGTCGGTGATCTTGCCCTTCTTGCCAAGATAATCGACGCGGATGTCATCGAGGATTTTCAGATCACTGGCCCCTTCGATGGCGGCTAAGGCCTGTTCTACGATCTCAGTTAACTGCTGCATCTTCTCTTCCAGTGCATGCCGGCCCGTAGGCGGCGATTTTGGTGTCTGTTTGAATTAAAACAGTAAAAGAGTGAAATTTTACGTTAGCTACAGGTCTTTGACCAGTGGTGTGAGGCATTTTAGCAAATGAATTGCCTACAAAAAGTGCTTTTTTTAACCATTGATGCCCTGAGCAAGACGAGTTGTGGTGTCCGAGGATAGAAAGTGAGCAACAATGCAGGAAAAGCACAGTACCCAAGCACGTCTGTGATAAGCTCGCCCCACGGTCAATTCCTCTTTGCAAGTCAGTGTCAACAGATAGTAAAAAGCCAGTAGCTCAGAAAGCGACGACAAAAACTCAGGCAGAAGATACCGCCAAGGCCGGCATTCACCTACGTGATTATCAGCAGCAAGCCGTGGATGCCGCTGTGCGCTATTTCCGCGCTCAGTCAGGCTCGGCTGTGATAGTGCTGCCCACAGGCGCCGGCAAGAGCTTGGTGATTGCTGAACTGGCCCGTATCGCCAAAGGCAAGGTACTGGTACTGACCCATGTTAAAGAGCTGGTCGCCCAAAACGCCGAAAAAGTTGCCCTGTTGACTGATGAAGCCAGTATCTACTCGGCCGGCCTGAGGCAAAAGCTCACCCAAGGCAAAACCGTTGTCGCCAGCGTGCAATCCGCCGGGCGCAACCTTGAAGCCTTTGACAGCCACTACTCCCTGGTGGTCATAGACGAGTGCCACAGAGTGAGCCTTGAGCTGGACAGCCAGTATCAGCAACTGCTTGAACACCTCAAATCCCACAACCCCAAACTTAAGCTGCTGGGGTTGACGGCCACCCCTTATCGCCTTGGACTGGGTTTTATTTATCGCCGCCACTATCACGGCCGGGTCGGTAATCCCGACCGAGGGATTTTCGATGACTGCATCTTTGAGTTGCCCTTAAGGCCCCTAATTAAACAAGGCTATCTGACGCCGCCCAGGCTTTACGATGGCCTGAGCGCTCAGTATGACTTCAGCAGCCTGCCGAGTAACAGCAATGGGGAGTACGATGAGGCTAAGGTCGATGCCCTGCTCAGTCACAGTGGCCGTGCGACCAAGGCCATTGTTAACCAACTAAGGCAACTGGCTAACACCCGCAAGGGAGTGATTATTTTTGCCGCCACTGTGCGTCACGCCGAAGAAGTGCTAACGCTACTGGCTGACGAACAGGCAGCGCTCATCACAGCGACCACAGAGATGCAACAGAGGGATACCGTCATCCGCGCCTTTAAAGCCCAGGAACTTAAGTTTCTGGTCAATGTGGCCGTACTCACAACAGGGTTTGATGCGCCCCATGTAGACCTTATTGCCATCATGCGGCCCACGGCATCTGTGAGCCTGTTTCAACAGATGGTTGGCCGTGGCCTGAGACTGGCCGAAGGCAAACAGGACTGCCTGGTCATAGATTATGCCGCCAGCGGCTTTGACCTGTTCTATCCCGAGGTCGGCACTCCCAAGCCCGCGGCAAACTCGGTGCCGGTACAGGTTCCCTGCCCCGAGTGTGGTTTTGCCAATATCTTCTGGGGCAAGACGGATGAGGATGGCGACATCATCGAGCATTTCGGCCGCCGCTGCCAAGGACTGTTGCAGGACAATAGTCAATGCAGTTATCGCTATCGCGCCAAGTCATGCCCGGATTGCGGTGCCGAAAACGACATCGCAGCCAAGATTTGCCATCAATGCCAATCGACTCTGGTCGACCCGGACAAACGCCTCAAAGAGGTGTTGTCAAAACAACATCATCATCTGTTCAAGGTACAGCAAATGTTGCTGCACGCCGAAGAGGGGCGCCTCAGAGTTCAGTATCTGGATTATGACGGCAATGACTTCAACCAGTATTTTAAAATGGAGACCAGTGCTCAACGCCGGGCACTGTTTGCTTGTTTTATTCATCCCCACAGCAAAACACCTGGCCTGAAACTGCCGAAATACAGTCAACCACAACAACTGGTCGACGATGCTGCGCGGTTTCGGGCGCCGGATATGCTGCTGCTGAAAAAACAGGCGCGGCGCTGGGATTTATTGCAAACTTTCTTTGATTATCAAGGCAAGTTTCAAACCGAAAAATCATTCCTGGGATCAAGCGACTTAGCATAGGTCTTTAAGCTGTGGTATAACTGCTGAAAATCAAGTCCATGGGAGTCAATATGTTTGTAGTTATTTTCGGTCGTCCAGGTTGCCCATATTGTGTACGTGCAGTGCAGCTTTCTGAGCAACTGGCTGAAAAGCGTGATGATTTCAAGTTTAAGTATGTCGATATTCACGCCGAAGGCATCACCAAGGCCGATCTGGAAAAAACCGTAGGCAAGCCGGTTGAAACAGTGCCGCAAATTTTCGTCGACAAAGAGCACGTCGGCGGCTGCACTGAATTTGAAGCTTATGTCAGAGAAAACAACCTGCTCTGAAGCAAGCCTCCTTCTCGACGCTAAGGCACTCAAAGGGTGCCTTTTCTTATATCCCCAGTCCGGATTGCATATCTCTGCCCGGCTTCGCGCTCAGCCCAACTGCAAACCCCGCGCACTCATTCAGCACGAGTGCCCCCCACTAACTATTAGGTGCCCTTAGAAAAATGGCGGCTTTTCTCAAGAGGTTGTATTATGTAACAGCTTGAAAAGCTTATTACTGAGGATATATGCAAGGGAACCAGGCAAAGCAACAATCCAACCGATTACCTTGGCTTCCAGGCTGGCTGAAACGCTTGCCGGTCAAGTTTGCCCTCAGTCAGTTACTCATCAGCGCCCTCATTGTCATCAGCACTGTGCTGGTATTGCTCAGCATTCAACGTAACCAGTTGCTCAGTCAACAAAGAGCATTGAACCAAAGCTATGGTCAAGTCGTTACCGCAAGGCTGCAAGAAGTGACCTCACAGATAGAAAGCCTGGTCAGTACCATGGCGAATCTTGGTGCCCTTTACCGCAGCAATGGCACAGCGCTCAAGGCCAGTATCGAGTCGGTGCTGGAATTGGAAACCCAGAAAGAGATGATCACCGGCGGCGGGATCTGGCCTGAACCCCGAGCCTTTGAACCCGGGCGGATCCTCGACAGCCTCTTTTGGTATCGCGACAGCTACGGCAAACTGCAGCAACTCAACAGCTATAACGAGCAGCCACAGCAACGCTACCACAACGAAGACTGGTATAAACCCACCCGCTTTTTTCCGGCCGACAGAACCTTCTGGTCCAGCGCCTATCGCGATCCCTACACGGCTGAAGCCATGGTCACTGCCTCTGTCCCTATCTGGCAGGATCATGAGTTTATCGGTGCCGCCACCGTGGACATCAGCCTTGGCGGCCTTAATCGTTTCTTCAGAGGCGCCCTCAAAGATCTAAGCGGTTATGTGTTTGCCCTCGACTACCGCAACCATCTGCTCGCCTCTCCCTGGGAAGATGAGTTGCTGGACAGCACGCTGGAAAAGCCGCTGAGTCTGGATAATTTTCAACGCCTTGAACGCCTGTTCCCCGAGTTTCAATCTGTTGGTGAAGCACTGCGCAGTGCCGATCAGGTGCTTATTCAGGAGGCCAATCAACATAAGGCCTTCAGCAGTCAACAGCTCAAAAGCCTGATGGGCGAGCGTGATGAAATCGAGGCGGCACTGCTTGCCACCATAATCAACAACTCTGCCAGAGAATGGCCGGCCAATGCCAAGCTGCTGCTGACCCAAGAGCTGACCCGGGATCCCTTGCTCAACGAGCCGGCGCTGGTTTCGGTATTTTTGATGCCCAAGACCTACTGGAAAATAGTGATAGTCACACCGCTGTCATCCCTCAAAGAGGACGCGACATTGATTGCCGGCAAAGTCGGCATCTACCTGGTGGCGATCCAGTTGCTGGCACTGCTGCTGTTATTTCTGGTGCAGCACAGATTGTTTATCAAACCTATCAGCCGCATGGTGGCAGCGCTCAGGGAAAACAACCCTGCCCGGCTGGAGTTGGATGCCAGAGACAGAGAAGATGAACTGGGGATGCTGGCCGGCAGTTTTATCTCCCGCACCCGTCAGTTGGAAACGGCGATGGCCAGCCTGGATGCCAGTAACCTGGCGCTGGAGCAGCAACTGGAGGTGCAACATAACGCCCAACAAATTCTCAAAACACGTACCGAGCAGCTCAATGCATTGATGAATCATTCACAGAACATCATCTACATCAAAGATTTAACCGGGCAATATACGCTGGTCAACGACAAGTATTGCGAAATTACCGCCCACGAACGGGCGCAGTTTATCGGTGCGGATGACAATCAGGTCTTCCCTCTCGGCCTGGCACAAATTTACCAAGCCAACGATCAAAGGGTGATCAGTAACCAAAGCCCCTTCTGCTCCGAAGAACCCATTGCCACCCCTCTGGGGGATGTCCTGTATCAGGTAACCCGCTTCCCCATCCGCGACGAATTTGGCGAACTGTGTGGCATAGGGGCAATTGCATTCGATCTTTCCAGTCACAAACGCCAGGAACAGCAGTTGGGGCAAGCCCTGGAGTTACAGGCCGATATCAATAAACGCAACAGCCGTACCCTGCAACAACAGCAGCAACAGATAGCTCAATTGGAAGGTCAATTACAGCAGGCACAAAGCAAGTCTCAGTTGCTCAGTCTCAGCAGCACCTTGATGAAAGAGCAGGAGCTGCAGCTGCCAAGACTACTTGCCCAGCTGGTTGCTGACTTGTCTGCCGACTTCGATCAGCTCGGCGCGAGCTTGTTTGAAACCGAAAGCACCGAAGTTTTGAATCAATCCAAGGAACTTATTCTGCTTGGCTCCGCCAGATTGCGTCACCTGTTGGCGCTGGTCAATTATCCACAGACAGAGGTCAAGACGCTTCATTTCGATGAATTCGTGATTCACCTGCAGGCTCTGATGGCGCCGCAGTTTGCCGCCGCAAACGTTGAAATGAAATTGGCGATTGCGGACAAGCTGTTGCCTGGTGCCAAACCCTGGCAGCTTTTATTGCTATTCTCCCCTTTGCTGAGCAATATCCTGCATCATGCATTTACCCATCAATCTGCCAATGCCCTGATAACTATTAAGGCGGACAAGCTGGACGAGCGCCATCTGGAGGTTACAGTAACAGACAATGGCAGCGGAATAAGTCAGGAGATGCTGGCCCGTATTGAACAGTCCGCTTCACAAAGCGGAACCGGTACTCTGTCACGGTTACAGAGCTATGTGAGGCTAAAACTGCTTGGAGAAATGACCATCAGCTCCCAAGAGGGAGACGGCTGCTGCGTCCGCCTGCTGCTGCCGCTTGAGTCCATTGAGTAGCTTAACCCGGCTCCCCCTGAGGCGAGAGAAGACTCAAGCACTGGACTTATCAAACCTTTGCAAAACTCTTTCAGCTAGACAATTTCACATGGGCCGGGATTTCAACATAACCCAAGTCTAAACAATGAGAAGCAAAGAGCTGCCATTCCATGCCATTGAAAAACATCACTATAATATTAATGAGTTTCACCTCTGAATGACAAAAGCCGCCATAATAGGCGGCTTTCCCGGGGTATAGTTAGAAGCGCTTAGCTGTCAGTCGCTTTCTTTCAGGCTGACATCCACCAGATAGTGACCCTGCAGCCAGTTTCGGCCAATCAACAGTTTATGGGTCATCTTGCTTCTGTCTTTAAGGTTAACCTTGACCGGATACTCTCTTCCCGGCTCGCCAATGTTGAGTTCCACCATATAACGAATTTCACTGCCTTGGGCATTACGGATAAGCGAGGTATTGGTGATCATGGCATGCAGGCGTTGCTTTTCGCCCTTTTCGTTTTCTGTGGTGAAGCTCAGCTGCTTACCGATATTCTTTTCCATATCCTCATCGCCGTTTTCCACTTTCAGATCCGTAGCATGCAGTGAATTTTCCACCGCGCCGGTATCTATACGGGTTTGGAAAATCAGTCCTGATTCCCGCACACTGATGGGAGCGACCGGCCCTATGATGCGCTTTTCAGCCACATCGACCAGAAAGTCATCGGACAGCCAGTTGCGGCCGATAAGCAGTTTATAATCCATGTGGCTGCGGTCTCTGAGATTAACCTTGACCTTACGTTTGTGATCGCCAAACGCGACGTTCAACTCCACCATGTAACGCGTCTCTCGTCCCTGAGAGTTACTGACAGTAGATGTCTTGACGATTTTGGCCTTGAGCTGCTTTTTCTCACCACGTTCGTTTTCTGTGGTAAAGCTGAGCATTTTGCCCACGTTATCCTGCATCTTCTTGGCACTGCCGCCAATGACCTTGAGATCCACCGCATGCATGGAGGTGTTGGCCGCCCCGGTATCAATACGGGCCTCAAAACTGAGCCCGGCTTCGGCGACCGTCATAATTTCAGTCTGACCTATGACTGTTTTTTCCTGGGCAAACACTGATGTCGAAAGCAACATAAAACAAAGACCAAGTTTTTTAAGCATAGGACTATTCCATTCATTTCACTTAACAAGATGAAAATCCGGCTGAAGTGCCGGAACTTACAGATAAGACAGATGTTAACGCTTCAGGTTCCCGAGAGCCAGGCTCGGCCCTTGGCCATTTCCGCTCTGGGAAACACGGCCACCGGGCAAGGGAGCATCAGCGCCAAGGTTTGAGCCATGCCCTCGATGGCAGGGCTATCGGTGATCACAGCTATACGGGAAAAGTCCTGCAGATGAAACAGTCCAAGGCAGGCATCGTCCCACACCGCTTGCAAAGAGATGCCCTCGAAGTCGGCACCGTATTCATACCAAAGTTTAATGAGCACATGTTCCCTGAGTTTGGACTCCACCGCCGGCAGCAAAACAGCATCGTAATCATCACCGCTGATCACACCGCTGGCGCGAACTGCCACTGTATTGTCATCAAACCCGGAAAGCAGTGTCAGCATTGAGCGCCTCCACCTGTGTGTTATTGAGACAGGAGCTTGGCGATTTCCTGATCAAACAGATTCTTGATCAAACCGGCAAACTCGCTGATAAACAAGGTTTGCTTTGCCGTAGCCTTATGATTGGCCACCTTGGCCAGGATCTCTTCCAAATCGTACACTATGGCATCTATCTCACGAATAACAGTGTTACGCTGGGCGAAGGACAGTTGCGGATTCTGGCCACAGACCATAATAATCTGCGCCGACAGCTGCTCTTCAAACTGTTCCATGACGCTGCTGTCGCCCAAAGATTCCCCTTCGGGAGTCTCAAACAATCCAAGGTGTTCGGTCAGGAATTGTATGAGGTGCATATAGCCGTCTTTGTCTGTAACCATCTTTCTTCCCGCGTGCAACGTCTCAGGCCAACCCATAAGGGGCAAACTTCCGAACGCCGCCAATGCGGCGATCAGAGAGTCACATTATGAAACAAAATCCGCCTTGAGTCTTGCCTCAAATCAAGCCGTCGTTTGTTACTTGTTTAATCTTAGAACAAAAGAGACAGGAACAGCCTTACTGATGCTGGATAGTCCGGCAATTTCACGTAATTTTTCAACCCCATCGGTCAAACCAAACTCTTCGGCGTTCACTATGACGGCTTTTTGCGAGGTTACCAAAAGGCTCGACTCACCGAGTCTGGCCACCACCACACCAAAGCGCTTGTTCTGACTTTTGCCATGCAGCGACAACACGCCATCAATCTCAGTAGTCAGCAACTCGCCGGGTTTGAGCTTGTCCAATAGATCCGCAGGCACTTGCGCTGTCAGCGTCAGGCTAGGAAAGTTAGCCACCTCAAACAGCATGGTTTGCATCCGCTTGTCGCGGATTTCAATGCCGGTATTAACGCCGTTGAGCGGGATCTCCAACTTGAATTCGCCACTCTCGGCAAGTGTGCCACTCACCTGATTGAACTCATGTACCTCGGCGATATCACCTTTCTTGACCGACACAAAGCTAACCTTGGAGTCGGCATTGTCCAACTGCCAGTCAGCCGCCAGGGCCAGGTTACTGAAGGCGCCGAGCGCCAGCAAGGGGATCCATTTCTGCATATTCTTGTTCCTTGTAGGGTGTGAATTGAACTGCGCCGGATTTCACCCAGGTAAAAGCAAGCGCTTTTTGTAGATTACTCATTACTAAAGCATATTGTTCACTTCAAGAAAACCTTTGCCGCTATTGAGTGAACTTTTGCTCACGGACCGCCACGGCCGCCTGCAACCATTTCTCTCAGCGTCACCAGACTGTCAAGCCAATGAAACAAAACCCTTTTATTCTACAAACGCTAATACAGACCAGCAGCCAAGATTAGGTAACGAGGAAACTATGTCAGAGCAACAAGTGACAGGAACCGTTAAATGGTTCAACGATGAAAAGGGCTTTGGTTTTCTAACCCAGGAAAACGCCGCCGATGTGTTCGTCCACTACCGCGCCATTCAAGGCAGCGGCCGCCGCACCCTGAAAGAAGGAGAGAAGGTCAGCTTCAGCGTGACTGAAGGCCAAAAGGGGCTGCAGGCAGAAAACGTAGTGCGGTTAAAATAGCTGACGGATCAAAGTAAAGGGACGGCAGATGCCGTCCCTCTTGTTAGGCCATAGCGCCATCAAGGTGCGAGACGATTGATCTCCCACCCGTCATCTGTGCGGCTGTAGAGGAATCTGTCATGCAGCCTGTGCTCACCGCCCTGCCAGAATTCCACACTGGAAGGCACTATGCGGTAGCCGCCCCAAAACTTGGGCAAGGGGACTTCGCCCTTGGCAAACTTGGCCTTCATCTCGGCAAACTTACTCTCGAGTGCCTGACGGGCGCTAAGCTTGCTCGACTGTTTCGAGACCCAAGCCGCTATCTGGCTGTCTTTCGGACGGCTGACAAAGTACTTGAATACCTCTGTAGCAGACAGGGCTTCGGCTACCCCTGTCACGGCCACCTGGCGCTCCAGCGGATGCCAGGGAAACAGTAAACTAACCTTGGCATTGACGGCAATCTGCTGCGCCTTACGGCTTTCCAGATTGGTAAAGAATACAAATCCTTGCTGATCAAAACGCTTCAGCAAGACTATCCGCTGAAACGGTTGGCCGGTTTCATCCACTGTGGCCACCACCATGGCGGTAGGATCTGTCAAAGGTGCATCCTTGGCCTGCGCCATCCAGCGCTCAAACTGCGCCATGGGCTCGGCGGCCAGATCGGCGCGCCTGAGGCCGCCTTGGGTGTATTCGCGGCGAATATCACTCAAATCTGTCATTGTCTATCCTTGTCCCTGAGCCGGGCGCAATGCCCCAGCGAAACGGAACCCTCAGCCCAGCTAGGGGGGGCTCTATACAAGAAGATAGGGGGGGCTCTATACAAGAAGAAAAGCCAACGACAAGCGTTGGCTTAACGTAAAGCGGCTTACTTGACTTTGCCCTGCCCCAGCGCCCAGACATGCAGCATTTCCAGGCCCAGCGTCGCGCCCGCCAGCGCAGTAATGTCGGCGCTATCGTAAGCAGGTGCCACTTCAACCACATCCATACCCACTATGTTGAGGCCCTTGAGACCACGGATAATTTTCAGCGCCTTGTCGCTGGTGAGACCGCCGCATACCGGAGTACCGGTTCCCGGCGCGAAGGCAGGATCCAGGCAATCGATATCGAAAGTCACATACAAAGGCATATCGCCAACCCGCGCCTTGATCTGCGCCACGATTTCATCGGCGGTCATTTCATTGGCCATGGCGGCGTCAATCACCTGAAAACCGTGGCCTTTTTTGGTGTATTCGGTGCGGATCCCCACCTGCACAGAATGAGCCGGATCGATCAAGCCTTCGTTGGGGGCATGATAGAACATGGTGCCATGGTCAAACTTGCTGCCCTGACTGTAGGTGTCGGTGTGAGCATCGAAGTGCAGCAGCGCCATCTTGCCAAACTGTTTGTGGTGCGCGCGCAGCAGCGGCAGGGTCACAAAGTGATCGCCACCAAAGCTCAGCAGTGTCTTGCCGGAGGCCAGAACTTTGCTGGCAAAGTTTTCGGTGCGCTCGGTAAAGTCAGCGGCATCACCACAGTTGAATACCAGATCGCCGGCATCCACTATCTTGATATATTCGCTGAGGCTGAAATCCCAAGGCCAACGCTTCTCTTCCCAGGCCAAATTGGTCGAGGCATTGCGGATAGCTCCGGGCCCCATACGGCCACCGCTGCGACCGGTAACAGCCATATCGAAAGGCAAACCTATTACCACCACATCCGCATCGCTTTCTAGCGGTTTGAAATCCAGTGGCTGACGCAAATAACCAAACGCATTTGAATAAAGCGAGTAATCAGGTTTATCTGCTAAAGTGGTCATAAATACTCCAAAACTTGGCTAATGCCGATATTTACATGGACTCAGGGATCAGCACTTCGTGGCACATCTGCTGATAGTGACTGAAGCCAACATTATAACCCTGCTCCAGGGACAAAGAGCAACTTCCCAGACATAAATGTTCAGGGTAACCACGGGTGTCCAACTGGGCGTTGAAGCCGATGACATCCCAGCTGCCGGGATTGAGAATGGCCAGCAAACGGGCGAAGATATCTATCGGTTGTGCAGCGAGATCCAGGTTGGTCTCGAAGCTGACATAAGAGCTGCTTTCCTGGGGCGTGATATGAATAGTCATATACTCTTTGCCGCGAATGCCGTTGATGGAATAACCAAAGGGCTCAAACAGGAAGTCATCAAACTGGAATCCTGGCAGCATCTCTTCCAGTGCCAGCAATTGGCGCACCCCGGCGCAGCTTTGGTTATCGGAGCGCAGATAGTCGGCCGCTTCACCGCGAATGTGATACATCAACAGCTCACTGGTGGCATCACTGCTCTCGGCGCTGAAGGCCTTGTCGCTGCAAAACAGATAATGGTGATGGGAATCCAGATGACCGATACGGTACGCAACGCCGGACAGTTTCTCTCTCAGTGCCTGTAAGTCCTGCTCAAAAGAGCTGGCCTGCAGGTGTGAAAGATATTCGTTTTTGCGCTGAAAAGTCGCAAAGGCTATCGCCTCTTCACCGAGGGAGTCGATAAAATGCAGGGTCGAGCGCGCCAGTGTGGTGGTACCACAGGTCAACATTAAAAATCTGTCGTCCCAAACAAACAGGCTCGACTCGCTGAGCAGATAGGCATCGCAATAATCATTGCTGACGGAAGAGAGGATTTCTGCATTGGCCTTGGCCACCATCTCTTCCCAGAAGGGCTTTCCCAGTGAGCGCAGCGAAGGCGTAGCCGGCGTCACTATCACTTCAATTTTTTTTTCTGAACCTTCAAAAAACATCTTTTATCTCTACTTGTTGCAGGCCCCGAAGGGCCTGCTGAATGCACCGACCTTATGAAAAATCTTCCAGATAGGTATAACCCTTAAGACCCAATTGCAGCTCTTCAAGGATCGAGGTGCGTTCGTCTTCGGCAATATGCTGATTCACCAGCTCTTCGTAGGTGCGCATAAAGGATACGGCATCCAGGTTCACATAGCGCAGCACATCGGCCACAGTGTCACCGGACAGCACAGACTCTATGTTGGCCAGGCCGCTTTCATCGAGACGCACCACAGCCGAGTTGGTATCACCGAACAGGTTGTGCATGTCACCGAGGATCTCCTGATAAGCCCCAACCAGGAAGAAACCGATAAGATACGGGCTCTCGGCACTCCAGGCAGGAACCGGCAGTGTGGTTTCAATCCCCTGCCCGTCCACATACTGATCCACCATGCCGTCCGAGTCACAGGTGATATCCAGCATCACGGCGCGGCGCTCTGGCGCGGTATCCAGCCCGGTCAGCGGCAACACAGGGAACACCTGATCTATACCCCAGGCATCCGGCAGCGATTGGAACAGCGAGAAATTGACGAAGAACTTGTCGGCCAGTTTCTCATTGAGTTCATCAATGATGGGTCTGTGATAACGGTTCTTGTTGTTCATCAAGCCCTGCAGCTCGTGACAGACACGCAGGTTGGTCTGCTCCGCCCAGGCGCGCTCTTCCAGGCTAAGTTGGCCAAGAGCAAACAGAGCGTGAGCTTCGGCCAGATCCGATTGGGTATCGTGGAAAATCTCAATCAGGGCACGGGAATCGGCGCGGCCGCGGATATCGCTCCAGGACTGCCACATGTTGTGCAGCAGCTGTGGGGCATCCTCTGCCGGTGGCTGGATATTCTCAGGGGAATAGGCCTCGGTACCGATAACATCCGTGATAAGTACGGCGTGGTGCGCCGTCAGGAAGCGGCCGGACTCAGAGATAATCCTCGGCACCGGCTGCTCGTACTCGGCGCAGACATCACTCAGGGCGCTGACGATATTGTTGGCGTATTCGCTCAGGCCATAGTTCATAGAGTTGTTGCTTTGGCTGCGGGTACCGTCATAGTCCACCGCCAGGCCGCCGCCCACGTCGAAACAGTTGACCTTGGCACCCAGTTTTCTCAGCTCACAGTAGAAGCGCGCCGCTTCACCCACACCATGGCGAATATCGCGGATATTGGCGATTTGCGAACCCAGGTGAAAGTGCAGCAACTGCAGCGAATCCAGCATGTCGGCACTCTTGAGCTCGTTGACCACCCGCAGCACCTGCGCAGCAGACAGACCAAACTTGGACTTTTCACCACCACTGGCCTGCCACTTGCCCTTGCCCTGGAACGCCAGGCGTGCGCGCAGACCCAGACGCGGAGTAACCCCAAGCTCGCGGGACTCCTGCAGTACCATCTTAAGCTCGGACATCTTCTCCAGCACTATGTAGACCTTGTGGCCCAGCTTTTCGCCTATCAGTGCCAGGCGGATATATTCTTTATCCTTGTAGCCGTTACAGACTATGACTGAGCTGGCCTTTTGTGCCATCGCCAGTACCGCCATCAGCTCAGGCTTACTGCCGGCTTCAAGCCCAAGTTGCGGTGCTTCTTTGCTGACTTGGCTGGCGAGGATTTCCTCAACCACTGTCTGCTGCTGGTTCACCTTGATGGGATAAACCAGCAGATAGTCTTCGCTGTACTCGTACTTTTGAATCGCCTGATTAAAGGCCTGGCACAGGCTATCGACCCTGTGGTGCAAAATCTGCGGAAAACGGACCAGCACAGGCAGGTTAACACCGGCCTTCACCATGTCTTTGGCCAGTTCGTTCAGGCCGATTTTGCTGTCCGGATTCAAAGGATCCGGTGACACTGTCACCTCACCCTGATCGCTGATCCCGTAAAATCCCTGGCTCCAGTATGCGACGTTGTAGCCGACGCGGGCATCGTCAATAGACCAATCACTCATGTTCGTTAGCCTGTTATCAAAAAATGGGTTATGCGGTAACCGTCATCGCTGACGCGACCGCCTGTTCGACAAACGCCGGCAGCGCAAAGCTTGCCTGATGGATAGCCGGCGTGTAATAACGGGTGGTAATACCGGCCCGCTCAAAACGCTCTTCGAGAGTCGCCAGGCTATGCTGACGCGCCTCAAGATCATCGGTTGCCCAGGCAAAGGCCATGCTGCCACCCACATAGGTAGGCACGGCCGCCATATAGAACCGACACTCTTTCACATAAGAGCTCATGCGTCTGACGGTATTTTGCACTTCATCCAGCTGCATAAAAGGCACGCCGTTCTGAGCGACAAAAATCCCATTTTCATTGAGACAACGCTTACAGCCCTCATAAAAGTCGGAACTGAACAGCACTTCTCCCGGACCAAGGGGATCTGTGCAGTCAGAGATAATCACATCAAATTTTTGCTGTGATTGCCTAACATAATCCATCCCGTCGCTGATCACCAAGTTGACTCTGGGGTCATCATAGGCACCTTGGGAATGGTTTGGAAAATAGCTTTTACACATTTCCACCACGGCGGCATCAATCTCCACCATGGTAATGGATTCAATCTGTTTATGTTTGACCACTTCCCGCAGCATGCCGCCGTCACCGCCGCCTATGATAAGCACCCGCTTGACGTCGCCGTGGGCCAGAATAGGCACATGGGTCAACATTTCGTGATAGACAAACTCATCTTTCTCAGTGGTCTGGATGGCGCCATTGAGCGCCATGACCCGTCCCATAGCGGCATTTTCAAAAATGCTCAGGTGCCACTGTTCGGTCTTTTGCTCGAACAGCACCTTTTCCACCTCAAAATACTGCCCGTATGCCGGATGCAGTGTCTCGTAGTAAATATTCTTGGCTTGCATTTAACCTAAAACTCTTGGTGTTGAATGTAAGGGTGGACAAATAACCCGTCCTCGGCGATTCAAAAATGAATGCCGAGTGAATTTATCGTCGTAGATGGACGACGGGCTCAGTTGGGACTATTGGCCTGTTCGCGGCCGGAATTGATGCGGATTAACGTGAGATGTTTCAAGCCGGTATTGTCATAGCTGACAATGGTTGAAAACCTGTGTTGTGGCACTTGGCGAACCAGTGCGGCAAATGAATGGCTGTGCATTAGCTAAAACCCTCTTAACCCCGTGTAAATGGTGCTTTGTTCATTTACACGGTTAATGACTCGTGAACCATAATAACCCTGTTACTCACGTTTGCCTGTCAGGACTGAATGTACCTTCAAAACGGCGCAATTAAACCTTGCTGTGCCCCATAATGCAAGCACGAATCACAGTTTATCCAAGGCTTTGAAATATAAACTACAGTTGCGATGTTCACCTATGCCATTTAAGCGAGCTTTTTTCGATTTATATCAATAGATTAAGCCATGAAAGCCGATTTTATCTGTTCAAGATTTTTTAAATACTCAGGCTCCTTATTTTGATCGCCAGATACCGCTTCGGGCACTGAGTTTGCTTCAATGCAGCTCCCTTGGGGAACACGAGGGTGAAAACTCACCCTCAAACAAAGTTTTGTTATCGTGAAGCCTGGCGATTCAAGCAAAAATCGCAGCAGCCAAAAACGCCACCCAATTTAGCGAATTAATCAAAGGTCATTTCCGGCACAGACTCGCCACAATGCAATCTCCCCGCCGTCTTGGCGCGGATCTCCTCAACAGTTACCCCCGGCGCGCGCTCCAGCAGATGAAAACCGCCGTCACGGATTTCCAGCAGTGCCAAGTCCGTCAGCACCCGCTTGATACAGTTAACCCCGGTCAGCGGCAGCGTACAGCGCTCAAGCAACTTGGACTCACCCTGTTTGCTGCAGTGCATCATGGTACATATGATGTTGGCCGCGCCGGCCACCAGATCCATGGCGCCGCCCATCCCTTTGACCATCTTGCCCGGGATCATCCAACTGGCAATATTGCCCTGTTGATCCACCTCCATCGCCCCCAACACAGTGAGATCCACATGCCCGCCCCTTATCATGGCAAAGCTCAGGGCCGAGTCGAAAATCGCCGCGCCTTTGACCGCAGTGACTGTCTCCTTACCGGCATTGATCATGTCGGCATCTATCTTTTCCTCCAGCGGAAACGGACCCATTCCCAACAGACCATTTTCCGAGTGCAGCATCACTTCTATCCCGGGTGGCAGGTAGTTGGCTACCAGAGTGGGAATGCCTATGCCCAGATTGACATAATCACCGTCACGGATCTCTCTGGCGACCCGCATAGCCATCTGTTCGCGACTCAACGCCATAATGCTGTTCTCCTGTTAGCTGGGCCGAAAGGTGCGCTTTTCGATGCGTTTTTCAAACTGTCCCTGCACCAGGCGATCGACAAAAATCCCCGGCGTATGAATTTGTGATGGCGGCAGGCTGCCGGGCTCGACTATCTCTTCGGCCTCTACCACGGTTATCTTGCCCGCCATCGCTGCCAAGGGGTTGAAGTTCATAGCGGTGTGGCGATAGATGCAGTTGCCCTGCCAATCGGCCTTCCAGGCGCGAACCAGCGCAAAGTCGGCGACTATGCCGCGCTCCAGCAGATACTCCCGGCCTTCGAAATGTTCACTGGGTTTGCCCTCGGCCACCGGAGTACCGACTCCCGTGGCCGTGTAAAACGCCGGGATCCCGGCGCCGCCGGCGCGGATCCGCTCGGCCAGAGTGCCCTGAGGCACCAGCTCCACCTCCAGTTCACCACTCATCATCAATTGCTCAAACAGGGCATTTTCACCCACGTATGACGCCACCATCTTGCGAATTTGGCGGTTTTGCAGCAACAGCCCAAGACCGAAGTCGTCGACGCCACAGTTGTTGGACACCAGCTCCAGATCACACACCTCTCTGCGCACCAACTCGGCTATCAAGCCCTCGGGAATGCCACAAAGGCCAAAGCCTCCGGCAATGATCCGCATCTCATGGGTTATCCCCTCCAATGCCTGTTCATGACTGGCAACCCTTTTATCCAACCCGGCCATAGTGATTCTCCTGTGTCAGCCTCTCTTGCCTTATTGCGCGGTCCAGCCACCGTCCAGCACCAGCGTCTGGGCGGTAATATTGCGCGCCGCCGGCGCCATCAAAAACGCCACCGAATGCACGATTTCATCGACGCCGATAAACGCCTTTTTCGGCATGGGGGACAGCATAATGTTGTCGATAACCTCTTGCTCACTCATGCCGTGCTCCCTTGCCTGGGACGCTATCTGCGCCTCCACCAGCGGTGTTTTTACATAAGCCGGGCAAATCGTGTTGACAGTAATATCCCAGTCGGCGTTTTCCAGCGCCACGACCTTGCTCAGTCCCAGTAAACCGTGTTTGGCGGCCACATAGGCCGACTTGTACCTGGATGCCACCAGTGCATGGATAGAGCCGATATTGATGATGCGGCCAAAGTTGCGCTCCCGCATTCCCGGCAGCAATGCCTTGCAAAGCATCGCCGGGCCGGTGAGCATCACCTGTTGCAGCAGTTGCCACTTCTCGGCCGGAAAGGCATCGAGGCGCGCCACATGCTGCAGTCCGGCATTGTTGATGAGCACATCCACTTCAATGTCAGCCAGTTGCTCGGTCAGCGATTCAATGGCCCGGGGGTCGGCGACATTGAGCCCAAGGCCCAAGCAGTTGCCGCCGGCTTGATTAAGCGTGTTGGCGGCCAGTATCGCCCGCTCAGGGTCGAGATCGCTCAGCAATATCCTGTGGCCAAAGGCCGCCAGCTCAGTGGCAATCGCCAGGCCGATACCGCTGGCCGCGCCGGTGATCAATACGGTTTTAGGGTCTTTCATACAGGCTCCTTAAAATTACGCCCTGCGGCGGCGTGACTCAGTCCGCCAGAAATGCACGGATTTCATCACTCTTGCCCTGAATGGAGAACAAGCCATCGAGATGCCCCCAGGGGCCTTTAATTTCACTTATCTCTACCTCTTTACCCAGTTCCTTCAGGGTGGCAGCCATCTGCCTCACTCTCTGGGGTCGCAGCAGCAGATCGCCACTGGCGGGCAGCAACAGGCTCTTGGCCTTTATCTTGGCCAAGGCGAGTTTCAGCTCGCCCCCTTGCCAATCGGCACTGAACAGTTGTGAGGCCCGTACCAGATACAGTACATGGTTGGCATCCTGCAATGCCGCTCTGGCCCCGGCGCGCTGTTGCAAGATCTGGCTGATTTGCGGCAGCGTGCGAATATCCGCCAGCGCGCCTTTGTCGGCCACAGTGAAATCCTTGAAGCTGGCCAGATAAGCCTCCGGCGCCATTGCATCTTGGGTGATATTGAGCAGCGCCGCGGTCAGCCCTGCCACCGGGGGCGTCTTGCCGTAGTAGTCGCCGCCGCGCCAGTTGGGATCCAGCCGGATAGGCAGGGCCCATTTTTCCAGCGCCGGTACGCTCCAGGCATCCATGCTGTCGGCGCCGATAACATGAATGAGCCGCTCGACTCTGTCCGGGTAACTCACCGCCCAATCTAGCGCCTGAAATGACCCCATGGAGGCACCCATCACCGCATGCAGTTTTTCAATGCCGAGACTCTCCAGCAGCAAGCGCTGCACCTCGACGAAGTCGTGAATGGTCACCACGGGAAAATCCAATCCCCAGGGTTTGCCGGTTTCAGGGTTGATGCTGGCAGGCCCTGTGGTGATGGTATGACCGTCGTGCACATTGGCGTTGACCAGAGTGTCGGCGCTGACAACAAAGAAGCGATTGGTATCTATCGCCTTGCCCGGCCCTATGATGGCGTCCCAATAGCCACTCTGGGGATCAGACTCGGCGTACTTGCCGGCAGCGTGGGAATTACCGGAAAAGAAATGAGTGATCAGTATGACATTGTCCTTGGCCGCATTGAGACTGCCGTAGCTTTCCCAGCCGACGGTCACACTGGGCAACACTTTGCCCGATACTGTGCGAAACTCAGTGGTGGTAAACGACTTTTTCTCCACCAGCATAGGCTGGGCGGTCGCTTTCAAGGACGAAGCCGCCGAGGCAGAAACGGACTCGGCCGAAGCCGGAGCACAGGCTTGGGCAACCCCAAGCAGCGCCGCAAACATGCAGGATGCAAATAACTTCATATTCACCTCTTAAAACCAAATAAACAGAGCCAGTGCCAGCGCGACACCGATAAGGGGCAGCAGGGTCGTCAGCGCCGCCATCGCCCAATAGGCGCGCTTGTGGGTTTCCTTACAGATGGCGCGAATGGTGGTAACCACATAACCGTTATGGGGCAAGGTATCCAAAGCACCGGAAGAGATAGCCACCACTCGATGCAACTGATCAGGGTTCACCCCCATATCCAGATAATGGGGCGCCACCAAAGGCAGGGCTATCGCCTGGCCGCCACTGGCAGAGCCGGTAAGGCCGGCAATTACGCTCACCGCCACCGCAGCCCCCAACAGCTCATTGCCCGGCATATTGGTCATCACCTCAACCGCGGTGGCAAAGGCGGTCGATGATTTGGCGACGGCGCCAAAGCCGACCACGGCGCTGGTATTGCCTATGGCCACCAGTGCGCCTGTGGTGCCGTCGTTGACCGCCCGTCCCAGATGATGAAAATGGCGGAAGTTGATTAACATCAGCGTCAACACTCCACCGAGCAAGGCAACTATCAGGGCATTTTGTGCCAGGGTATCGTGCAGCCAAAAGGAGATAACCAGCACCACAATGAGAGGGATCACCCCTGTGATGGGATGGGGCAGATCCCGCTCCGGCACTTCAGGATCATCACTGCGCGCCTCGAAACGCTCGCCTCTGGCGATGGCTCGGTTAATCATCCACTTGAGCCAAAAATAACCGCTGACCGCCATAAACAGGGCCACCACCAGGCTCACTTCCCAGGCGGCCCAGGGAGAGGTATTGAGGTATTTGATCGGGATCCAGTTCTGGATCTCAGGCGAACCGGCCGAGGTCATGGTGAAAGTCACCGAGCCCAATGCCAACGCAGCCGGAATAAAGCGCCGCGGCAGATTGGCGTCCTTGAACAGCCCCAGCGCCATGGGATAGACGGAAAATGCCACAATAAATACGCTGACGCCGCCATAGGTCAACACGGCACAGGCGGCTACCACTGCCAGCACCGCATAGCGGATCCCGAGTTTCCCCACAATAAAATGCGCCACCGCATCGGCCGCGCCGGTATCTTCCATAAACTTGCCGAACAGAGAGCCCAGCAAAAACATAAAGAACCAGGACGCCAGAAAGCCGGAAAAACCGCCCATATAGGCACTGACAAAGTCAGCCCCCGAGGCATCAAATAACGGAATATGGTTGCTCAGCGCCACCAAGGCCGCGCACAGTGGCGCGGCGACAAACAGGTTGACACCTCTGAGTGTCAAAATAATCAGCAGCAGTAAGCCACCGAAGAGTCCCAGCATACTCAACATAAGCCCATCTCTTGTTGTTGGCCGCCCTATTCCGGCGCCGCAAATTTGCAGCGATTGACCAGGCGTCATTGTTAATTTTTTGCAACCAATTTTTGCAACCAAGAGAGTGACAAGCAAAAACCGGATTGAACATAACACCATAGTGCTATACACAAAATAACCAATAAATTTCAAATCATTAAATAACACTGTACTAAGGTGCTAATTCCCTTCCGCTTCCTTTGCTCTAGAGTAAACGCCGAAGTGTTAACAAAAACAAAACAAACAAAACAGCAAAAAGGACTTAATCATGAGTCAAGCCAAGATCCCCTACTCTCTGCTGGCACTGGCCATAGCCTCGGCATTGACGCCGATAGCGGCTCAGGCAGAAGAAACCAACAATAAGGGCGAGCTGGAACGTATTGAAGTCACCGCCAGACGCACAGTGGAAAACCTGCAGGAAGTACCGGTCGCCGTCACCTCAGTCAGTGAGGCCGAGCTTAATGAGCGCGGTATTACCGTGGTGACCGAAGTGCAGCAGTTCTCCCCCAATACCACGCTGCAGGCGAGTCGGGGAACCAACTCCACCATGACCGCCTTTATTCGCGGCGTGGGCCAGCAGGACCCGCTCTGGGGTTATGAGCCCGGCGTCGGTATCTATGTGGATGATATCTATATCGCCCGCCCACAGGGGGCGGTGCTGGATCTGCTGGATGTGCAGCAGATAGAGATACTGCGAGGCCCTCAGGGCACGCTTTACGGCAAGAACACCATAGGCGGAGCGGTCAAGTATGTGACCAAGGTGATGTCCGGCGATCCCCAGCTGAATATTCAGGGCTCCTACGGCAGCTTTAATCAGAAAGATCTCAAGATCACCGGCCAGTATCCGCTGATAGACGAGCAGCTGTATCTGGGCTTTGGCTATGCCAACCTCAACCGCGATGGTTTCGGTGAGTTTTTGACCTCGGCCGAGCCGAACCAGGACAAAGAGAACTACAACAAAGATCTCAGTGCCATGCGACTCACCCTGGAGTATCACCCAACAGACTCACTGTTTTTCCGCCTCGCCTGGGATAAAACAGACGATAAGTCCAACGCCAAGGGGGGCTATCGCCTGCTGCCGAGTCTGCTGACCAATGCCCCGGTACCGGACAGCAAGTTTGACTCCTACACCAGTCTGCCCACCTGGAACGAGGTGGACCTCGAAGGTTGGAGCTTCACCGGCAGCTGGGACATAAACCACTCAACGCAGCTGAAATATATCGCGGCCAGAAGAGAGAGTTACTCACCCACCAACATAGATTTCGACAACACCTCACTGCAGATTTTCGACGTACCGGCCATCTATGACGACGAGCAAACCACCCATGAGCTGCAACTGCATCACAGCGGCGACAACTATAAGCTGGTGTCAGGTCTTTACTACTATGATGCCGAGTCCTGTGGCCAGTTTCAGGCGATTCTCGAAGAGCTTGGAAAGGCGCTCAACGCCCCTGGGCTGACCCGTGAAGTGAGCGGCTGCTCTAACTCCACCAGCAAGGCGGCCTACATTCAGGGCAGCTTAGATTTGAGTGACAACTGGTCCATGACCCTGGGGCTCAGATACACCCAGGATGAAAAGCAGGCCTATGTCCGCAACGGCCTGATATTTGATACCGTCTATCCCGAATCCGGCTGGGTGCCGGGCTATGTCCGCCCCGAAGGCGACTTGGTGCCCTTGGTATTGGACGACAGTGAAGACTGGTCCAAGCTGACCCCAAGAGTCGGGGTGGAATACCAGTACTCGGATGACATCATGTTCTTTGCCAGTTACGCCCAGGGTTTCAAATCCGGCACCTTTAATCCCAGGGCCGAAAGCGCCGAGCCGGCGGCAGATCCTGAAACCGTTGACAGCTTCGAGCTGGGGATGAAGAGCGAATGGGGCCGCAACTTAAGGGCCAACCTGACCCTGTTCAGCCTGGATCATAAGGACAGGCAGTATATCTCTGTTTTGCCGGGCGACACGGCCGCCGATCTCAATCAGCGCCTGGGTAACATAGGCTCTTCGGAGGCCCGTGGCGCAGAGCTTGAGATGACCTGGGTGGCCACAGACGCGCTGAACTTTGACCTGGCGGTGGGCTATATCGATGCGGAATTCAGTGAAGTGTTCGATACCGACCCTGCCACAGGTGAAACCTTCGACAAATCGGACAGATTTACCATAGCCAATACCCCGGATCTCACCTTTAACCTGGGTTTCACCTATCGTCTCTATGCCGATATCGGTGAGTTTGTCTTTAACGGCAACTATTACTATCGCGGTGACTATGTGCTGTTTGAGGAAGACAGCCTGCTAACCCAGGACGCCTACGGCCTGTTGAATCTGGGGATCACCTGGTATAGCAATGACGGCAGCTGGTATGCCGGCCTCTATGGCAAAAACCTCACCGATGAAGAGTACCTTATCGGCGGCTATCAGTTTGTCACCCCGGATCCGAGCGATCCGACAGATGTCAGCAAGTACACCCCAGGACTCGGTGGCGACAACACCCTGATTGGTTATTACGGCGATCCACGTACAGTGACCCTGACGGTAGGCTACCGCTTTTAATCCGTGCCCCGAACAAGGCTTACCCTAGGGTAAGCCTTGTTTTTATTGATACTTTCCCGTATAAAATTTGAAACCCGGAGCCCTTAGGATGAGTCTGGTGAAAGCCATAATTGCCGATGATCACCCGCTGTTTCGCAGCGCCCTCAAGCAAGCCGCCGCCTGCGTATTGGATGAAGCACAGATACGCGAATGCGCCGATCTCGAGGGGTTATTTGAGCTGCTCGGGCGACACAGTGAAACTGAGCTGGTGTTTCTCGACCTCGGCATTCCAGGAGCCAATGGTTTGCAGGGACTGTCGCAACTGCGCAATCAATACCCGGATGTGTTGATCATCATGGTGTCGGCCACCGAAGCACCGGCGATTATGCAGCAAGCCATCGCCCTGGGCGCTTCGGCCTATGTGCCCAAGTCCTCGCCGCTGGAGCGGATATCCGAAGCCATCGCCGAGGTGCTCAATGGCGAAACCTGGCTACCGGCGGATTTGGCGCTGGAAACTCTGGACGCCGATGACGAGCAGACGGACTTTGCCAGAAATCTGGAAAAACTGACGCCGCAACAATACAAGGTGCTGGCGATGATAGCCGATGGCCTGCTCAATAAGCAGATAGCCTATGAAATGCAGGTGCAGGAAACCACGGTCAAGCAGCATGTATCGGCCATTCTGCGCAAGCTCGGCCTCAACAACCGAACCCAGGCCGGTATCCGCTATAACCAGCTCAGCCGCCCCGAATAACGGTTTCCCCTTCCCCACAAAGCGCTTTATTTAAAAGCGCGCCTCAATTGAGCAAACGCTTGATACTGCGCCTGAGCGCCGGCAACTTCAGTGGCTTGTAAAGCAAGGGGAAACCGGCATCACTAACCTGCTCGCGAATGCTTTCGGCCTGATTGGCGGTATTGATAATCACAGGTAATCCGGACAACCCCTGGGAGGCCAACAGCTCAACCCCGGTGAGACCGGCATCCAACTGATAATCGACTATCAAAAGTTGCGGCAAGGGCAAACGCGCTTGCAGTTCAGCCAACTGTTCGGCGCCGGTGGCCTTTTCTATCTCGCAGCCCCAACTGCCCATGACCTGTCCCAGGGCTTCGAGCACGGTTTGATCATTATCCACCAGCCAAACCCGCAACCCGGCAAAATCGGACTCACTCTCCAAAGTCTTGGGTTTGACCGCGGCCACAGCCCCCGGCAGCGACTTACATTGCAGCAACAAGGTAAACTGAGTACCGGTTCCTACCTGGGACCCCAGCAGCAAGGGGATGTCCAACAGATCGCAAATACGCTTGGTAATCGCCAGCCCAAGCCCCAGTCCTTCGGCGTTACCGCGGCTGCCGAGCTGCTTGAACTCTTCAAATATGGTCAGTTGATCTTCCTTGGCGATGCCAATGCCCGTGTCTTCCACTATCAATGACAAGAGTCCGTTTTCAAGATAGGTCTTCAGCCGCACTTCACCCTGCTCGGTATAACGAATAGCGTTGCTGAGCAGATTACGCAGCACACGTTTGAGCAGCGCCTTGTCGGTATTGAGCAGCACTTCCTGACTCTCGAGATGAAAGCCTATGCCTTTTTGCGCCGCAAGCGCCTGATACTCGTGCCTGAGGGGATCTATGATTTGCCGCAATGGAAATTCACTGACATTCACCTTGAAGCCTCCGGCGTTGAGCTTGGTCAGTTCCAGAATACTGCTGAGCAGCTCTTCGGCGCTGCCAAGGGAGCTGCGGATATTATCGGCCAGGGTTTCCAGCTCACTGCCCCTGGCTTTATCACTCATCAAGGAGCAGAACAGGCTGGCGGCATTGAAGGGTTGCAACAGATCGTGACTGGCGGCGGCAAAAAAGCGGGTCTTGCTCTCGGTTGCCTGCTCGGCCACCCGTTTGGCATTGGACAGTTCACGGTTGGCCTGGGTCAACGCCCGAGTGCGCTGGTTGACCTTTTCTTCCAGCGAGGCATTGACGTGTTCCAGCTGGCGCTGCTGGCTGACAAAGTCGGTCACGTCCGTATAGGTGGTCACAAAGCCGCCACCGGGTAAGGGGTTACCCTGCATCTCATACACCCGGCCATTGCTGTGGGTGCGCTGATACTTATAGGCGCTGCCCTGACGCAGATAGTCGAGACGCTTGGCAATTTCCTGTTCGGGGTCTTCGCCGCGAAACATGCCTCTGTGGGCGTTGAGGCGAATGATCTCTTCCACCGGTCGACCTATATAGAGCGCCTCATCCGGGTAGAGAAACATATCCTTGTAGCCCTGATTCCAGGCCACCAGCCTCAGCTGGGAGTCCACCACACTGATCCCCTGTTGGATATTTTCTATGGTCGATTGCAGCAAGTCGCGATTAAAGCGCAGCACTTCGCGGGCCTCATCGACAAATTCGGCCACCTGCTCCAGCCCCTGATGTTTCTCATCTTTGGCGGCATCGATAATCAGCCTCGCCGAGGCGCCGCCGACCATGGCGGCGAGCTCTCTCTCGACCAGTTGCTCGGTTCGCACCGGCGCATCCGCTTTCCAGTGATTGGGATCCAGGGGGAACTCGCTGGCAACCAACTGACTGGCCGAGTCGGCTTCGCCGAAGCGTTTCAGCAAGGCTGCCAGATCATGAAAACTCAAACTGGCCTTGGGCACACCTTCCCGTCTGTCATCCCGGCTGATAACAAACTTGCTGCTCTGCAGCCGCTCGGCGAGCCCCGCCGGGCGCAGTACAGGCAGCAAGATATACACCATTAAATTGAGCCCAAGCGACAGCAGCATGGACTGGGTAATATCATCCAGCCCCAGCCCAAGTAGATCCCGCGGCGCCAAAGCCTGAACACCGAATGGGCCATTGTCGAGCCAGGGTTGGTAACCGACTGCGCCTATCACCAGATTCGGCAGCAGCAAGGTATAAAACCACACCAGCGAGCCTGAGGCGATCCCCAGCTGCGCCCCGAGACAAGAGGCCTGACGCCACCACAAACCTATGATCAGCGCAGGTGCAAACTGCGCCACCAGGGAAAAAGACATCAAGCCCACCATGGCAAGGGAGTTGGTATCGGCCAGTATTCTGTGGGTAAAGTAACTCAGTAGCAACAGCGCGAAGATCACCGCCCTTCTGGCCTGCAGCAAGGCGTTTTGGCTGAGGCCGCGACTGCCGGAGGCCAGTGATGAACGCCGCAGAATAAACTGATTGATAAAGTCGTTGGTGATCATGATTGACAGCACTATCGCCGAGACAATCACCATGCTGGTGGCCGCCGAAAAACCGCCGAGAAACACCATCAGGGAAACGACGTGATTCTCTACCGCCATCGGCAAGGCCAGTACGAAGGAGTCCGGCGCCACCTGCTCCTTACCGAACCATAACAGGCCGGCTACCGCGATAGGCAAAATAAACAGATTGATAAGAATGAGATACAGCGGAAACAGCCAGCGCGCCGTACTGAGATGGCCCTCGCCGCCCGGTTCAATAAACTGCATATGAAACTGACGCGGCAAACAGAACATGGCCAACACCCCAAGCAGGGTATGGGTGGCATAGATGTAGCCGGAGTCGACCTCAAAGCTCAAGTGCCCTTCAGCCTTGGCGCTCTGAGCCTGTTGCCAGAGTGCCAGCGGGCTGTCGAACAAACCGAAACAGACAAACAGCCCGACCGAGATAAAAGCAGCCAGCTTCACCAGCGATTCAAACGCCATACTGGCCACCAGCCCCGGGTTGTGCTCGCTGGGTCTTGGACGCCGGGCACCAAACAGTACGGCAAACAGCGCCAGCAGCAACATGATATAAAAGGTACTGTCTTGCCAGAATCCGCCTGAGGAAACCTCTTCGCCCGTGAGCATGGCGATACTTTCTGAGGTGGCCGACAGCTGCAACGAAATATAGGGCACTATGGCAATCACGGAAATAAAAGACACCAGCCCGGAGAGGCTGGAAGACTGGCCATAGCGGCTGGCGATAAAGTCGGCCAGGGATGTGAGTTTTTCATCGCGGCAGATTTGTGCCACCCGGCAGTAAAGCCGCCAGCCAAATAGAAACAGGATCAAGGTACCGGCATAGGTGGGCGCCAGCCACCAACCATGATTGGCAGCCTGGGCCGTGGTACCGAAAAAAGCCCAGGAGGTGCAGTAGACGCCGAGTGTCAGGCTATAAAACAGTGCCCGAAAGCGTTTGGGTTTATATTTATCCGCCCACCAGGCGATGATAAACAACAGCGCGAGATACAAAAGTGCCAGCAGGCTGACGGACCAGATAGAGAACATAGGCAAAGGTTTTTATTTTCAGCTTAACCAGTTCTGCTGCAAAAAGCAGCGCTAACTTTAGTCTTATTCAAACTTAGGGAAGTCTGACTTCGACAGGCCCCGGCATGCCTTCAGTCAGATGCCTTGAACGCCAATTGCTGTGCAAGCCACGCCCTACAAAAGAGAAGGCCACGAGGACTTATTCGCACCTCCCTAACAAAAGGCACGGGCATAGGTGGGCGCAATCCGTTATAATCCGCCGCAGCTGAAACAAAGTTAATCAGGTTCAAAAACAGATGGCAGAAATAGGTCAAAGTTGCACCCTGGAAGTGGTCAAACAGGTTGATTTCGGGGTTTACCTCAACGCTCATGAGTTGGGACAGGTGTTATTACCCAATAAAGTGGTGCCCAAGGGTTGTCAGGTGGGCGACAAGTTGGAGGTGTTCCTCTATCTGGACTCCAACGACCTGCCCATCGCAACCACTAAAAAGCCCCTGGCTCAGGTGGGTGAGTTTGCTTATCTCAAGGTAGTTTCCATTGGTCGGGTCGGTGCCTTCCTCGATTGGGGACTGGAAAAAGATCTGCTGCTGCCCTTCGGTGAGCAGCACAAGCAGGCCGAAGAAGGCCGCAGTTACCTGGTCTATGTTCACCGTAACCGCGCCGACGAGCGGATTGTCGCTTCGTCCAAAATCGATAAGTTTGTCGATAAGAGCCCGGCTTGGTACAAGAATGGTCAACAGGTTGACCTTATCATCGCAGGTACCACAGATCTCGGCTATAAGGCGATAGTCAACAACAAGCATTGGGGCGTCATCTATCAAAATGAGGTGTTCCGTAAGCTGAAGTTTGGCCAAAAGCTCAAGGGTTATATCAAGCAGGTGCGTCACGACAACAAACTGGATCTGACCCTGCAAAAGGCTGACCGTCAGGAGTTGGATCAGCAATCACAGCGGATCATGAAGAAGCTGGCTCAGGCCGGCGGCTTCCTGCCCTACAGCGACAAGACCTCGCCCGAGGTGATCTACGCCGAACTTGGCATGAGCAAGAAGGCCTTCAAAAAAGCCATCGGCGGCCTGTTCAAGGCCGGAAAACTGCGCATCGAAGATGACGGTATCCACGCCAATAATTGAACAAAGAACTGACAAAGAACTGGCAAAGAATTGAGCAAAAATAACGCGCCTGCCCTATTCAGGAAAGGCGCAGCCGAGGAAAACCGCGACATCGGCTCAAGGCTCTGATATAACTCAAAAACACTGAGTAAAATGTCGGTCAGTTGGCCGACATCTGCCTTGAATGGAACTGTCAATTATGTTGCAACTCAATGCCATCGAAGCCAGAGTGATTGGCTGCCTGCTGGAAAAAGAAGTCACCACTCCGGATCTTTATCCCCTGTCTCTCAATTCACTGACCCAAGCCTGCAATCAAAAGACCAGCCGCGATCCCGTGATGGAACTGAGCGAGTCTGAAGTGCAGCAAGCCTTGGACAGCCTAAGTAAAAAACGTCTGCTGAGTGAGCAATCCGGCTTTGGCAGCCGGGTCATTAAATACCGCCACAGATTCTGCAACACAGAATTTGGCGAGCTGCAGTTTTCCCCGGCGGAGCTGGCGATAGTGTGTTTGTTGCTGCTGCGCGGCGCCCAAACCGCTGGTGAACTCAGAAGCCGGGCTCAGCGGCTGTTTGAATTTGACGGCCTGCCACAAGTGGAGCAAACCCTGCTGGCGTTGAAAGACAAAGGCTTTATCCGCCAACTGGCAAGGGAGCCGGGAAAACGTGAGATACGCTTTGCCGAGAACTTCACCGAGTATGGTGGTGTATCTGAAGGTTCCGGCGGCGCCGATACCACTCAGATTGCCAATCAAGCTGCAGCTCACCATGAAGGTGAGCGCGAAAGAGAGCCCGAAACGGCGAGCCAGAGCCGGATAGCCTTGCTTGAACAAGAACTGGCGACAATGAAGCAAGAGCTGGCTTTACTAAAACAGGAATTGGCCGAGCTTAAGGCGCAACTGGCATAATTGACCGTAAAAGCGACAGCTACGGCTTGAAATAGCGGCCAGGCGTTGGCCTGCCTGGCCTCATGGTGTTAGGCTGGCGTCTTATCGGCAACCCAGTGCTTGCGCCGGTCGCTGCAAGGACTCCATATTTGGAGCAAAACAAGGAACCACATGACAACTGCAACTCACAGCACTCATCCCGGAGGGCTGAAAAACGCCCTGCAACTCGCGGGATTTGAACTCTATAAACTCATTTTCCACCGCCGTGGCACCCTGGCGATGATAGCTTTCGCCCTGGTGTGGCTGCTGATCCTCGCCTATCCGGTCCGAGGTGCCGCCAGCTTTCTGTTGAACCCGGACTTCAAGCATTTTGTTACCGGCGCCTTCGGTGAAGGCACTCTGGATCAACTGTTTGCCTGGCCGGTTGCCGAGCAAGCCGTCTATTGGGTCATCAGTCTCTACCTGTTCCCCATGTTCAGCATTCTTATCTGCGGCGATCAGTTCGCCTCGGACAAAAACCGCGGCACACTGCGCTTCCTCAGCCTGCGTTCGGGCCGCGATGCCCTCTTCTTCGGCCGCTTCCTCGGCATGATGTTGATCCAATTGCTGTTGGTTGCCATCACAGTCATAGCAACCGTATTTTTGGCCATGAGCCGGGATATGGCATTGGTGCTACCCGCGCTGACTTCCGGCTTGATGATGACACTCAATCTGGTATTGATCCTGCTGCCCTACACCGCCCTGATGGCGCTGTTCTCACTCTGGGCAAGCTCGGCCAGATTGGCCAGTGTATTCGCGGTGCTTTTCTTTGCCGTCATGATGATAGTAATGGCGGTTATCAATGCTCAGCTGCCCATGCTCTCTTTCATCGGTTATCTGGTGCCCGGCGCACAGATAGATGCCATGCTCAATGCCCAGCCGTTAACGGCACTGTCAAGTGCTTGGTTGCCATTGCTGCAAACCATTGGATTATTGGCGATAGGCCGCACCATGATGCAGCGAGGTGATCTATGAGTCTGATTAACTGTAAAGGCCTGAGCAAACTCTACGGCGGCAAGCGGGCATTGGATAGCATCGACTTGCAACTGGAGCCCGGTAGTCCCATCGCCCTGGTCGGCCCCAACGGTGCCGGCAAGACCACCTTAATGAGCCTGCTGCTGGGTTATATACGTCCAAGTAGTGGTGAAATCACTGTGATGGGACAGCGCCCGGGCAGTACCGGACTTTTAGGACAGATCTCGGCCCTGCCCCAGGACGCCGCCCTGGATCCCGGCTTCAACCTGCTGACTCAATTCAGCCTTTTTGCCCGCATGCAGGGTATGGGCGCAGAAGCTGCCAAGGCTGAATCCCTGCGGGTGCTGGCGCTGGTAGGCCTTGAGGACGTCGCCAATCAAAAACCCAACTCTCTGAGTCATGGTATGGGGAAACGCGCCGCGATAGCTCAGGCGCTGATAGGCAACCCCAAGCTGGTGTTGCTGGATGAACCCACGGCCGGACTGGATCCCGCCAACGCCCGCAAAATTCGCGAGTTAGTAGAATCCCTGAGCGCAGACACCACCTTTATTATCAGCTCCCACAATCTGGATGAACTGGAAAAACTCTGTGATAGAGTGCTGTATCTGGACAAAGGTAAACTGAGCCAGTCGGTCACCATGCAGCAGAGCAGCGCCGAAGCCTATCTGACGCTGCAGATGCAACACTGTGATCAGGAAAAACTGCTGGAGGCACTCTACGCCCTTGAAGGTGTTTACGAGGTCTCGGCCAAGGGCAAACAAAACTACCTTATCCGTTACCAACCGGAGAAGGACACCTTGGATATCGAACTGCTGCAGCTACTCAAGCAAAATGGCTGGCAATATCGCAGCCTGATGCGAGGCCGCACACTGGAAGATACCCTGTTCGACGGCGCAGCCTAAATCTGAATCTCAGCCACTCGTCCATACCAGTCGAGCCCTGACACGAAAAAACCTATGCCTTGGCATAGGTTTTTTTCTTTATTCTACAGCAGGTTAGTGTCACGCTTTTACTTTTTTAATCGAACCACCCAGGGTATTTTCACCTAGCCCCGCTATTTACACTCATTCATATCAATTTGTATCAAAATCAGTTTGCAGCAGCTTAATCACATACCTTTCTACTTTATGCCTGCTATTTTCACCAACAAAGTCGTGGGAAAGACGCAAGTGCGTTCTTTTTCGTAAGGAGTGGCTTGGGCCTGACAGAAGTCGTACCAGGGGCCTGCCAAAATCGGATAAATCAGAGACTCAATTGCGGTTATCGGGATAAATGAAGGTATATTTTTTAAAACAGAGTAATAGCTTGAAATAAGTTAATCTTAATTTGAGAGATCACTACAAATTAGAACAAAAGCTCTAGCCAGAGACCACTTGTTGAAGAGATAAAAGACTGAAGAGATAGAAATTGAGCGGGCTTAACTATGAAGACATAAAAAGCCAATACATAAAATCAAGGCATAAAAAAACCGCGCTTCCTTACACCAGAGAGTGTAGGTTCACGCGGTTTATTACTGTATCGCTCGGGTTACCCCGAAAAGCGATTAGCCGATAACAGAAACGTTTTCAGCTTGAGGACCTTTCTGGCCCTGAGTAACAGTGAAGGATACTTTCTGACCTTCGTCCAGAGTCTTGAAGCCGTCAGAGTTGATGGCGCGGAAGTGTACAAACACGTCTGGACCAGACTCTTGCTCGATGAAACCGAAACCTTTGTCAGAGTTGAACCACTTAACTACACCAGTTACTTGTGACATGATATAAATCCTGTAAATAAAACTATCTTTTAAGCCTTAACGGCGGTGGAGCTGAAAATGCCGGTATTACTTATGTTTACAGGACGAACTGGTCGTATTGAAGACATAAAAATAAGCCCAACTTTCAAGCTAAGTAGACTATAAATCATTCTGGAGATAAGTCAACAAACTTAATTGAGCCCTTGAGGTTTTTTTTACTTAAATTTCGAGTATTTGCCGTAACAAGTTGAAACCTATCTTATAGTTCTACGTCTTATGTATTACGCCGGTAAACCTGAATGTAAAAATCCAGCTCACAACCCAATCCCTCAGCCTGCAGCTGCTGTTTTTGTTCGGCGCTGAGCTTCCAGGCATAGGGAGTCATCTCCAAAAAGTCATTGCAAACCTGCCCGGCCGGTAAAACCAGCGGCCACTGCAATCGCTCATCATGCAGCAGACCAAAACCCGGTAGCTCTGACTTGGTCGGCTCATGCTCTCTTGGCTCACTGTAGATGATCTCTTTCAACTGAAAGTGATGTCTGGGGCCTGGGGATACACAGATAAAAATGCCGCCTGGCCTACACACCCGCGCCAACTCCTTATCTTTTGATGGCGCATAGATACGCAACATGAGCTCAAAAGCAGCATCGGCAAAAGGCATGTCGTAGGCGCTGGCCACACAAAAGCGCATCTGGGGATGTGCCTTGGCGGCGTAGCGAATCGCGGTTCTGGAAATATCCAATCCATAGAGTTCGCCACCAACAGCTTGTTGCAAACGCTCGCTGTAGTAGCCTTCACCGCAGCCCAGATCCAAAATCTCGGGTTGTCCCTTGCCATACTCCAGCGCCAGCTCGTTGACCCTGTCGCTGAGAGCCTGATAATAGCCGGCGTTCAAAAAAGCACGCCTGGCCTGCATCATCTGCTTGTTGTCACCGGGATCGCGGGAGTTTTTCTTCTGCACCGGCAACAGGTTGACATAGCCTTCCTTTGCCTGATCAAAACTGTGGTTTTGGCCACAACGCCATTGTTTTCCGTCCTGCACCAACTCGCTGCGGCACAGGGGACAAATATAAGTCATGCATTACTTCCATCAGAATCGGGCTTTGCAGCCCAAGGTGGTTTTACTCTTCGTCGGTCAACTGCCTGACCATGGCATTGAGCTCCGGCGATGACAAGAGTTCATAGCACTCAAGCGCGCGCCTGAGCTTTTCTTCGGTGCCATCATGGTTGGCACTCTGGCGGTAATTGGGACGCTCAAGCGACTGATTATAACATCGCAGCAGCCATTGACGTTTCTGGGATAGACCTGTGAGCAGATGCCAGACTTCGTTGAGCAGGCCTTCGGGCAATTTAGCCCCATGCGCCTGCTGGTATCGTTCCAGCCTGATTCGAGCCTGAGTCACTTCACTGAGTTGCACCGCCAACTTTTCACTACTGGCTTGATAATCCTGAGCTTCGGCCAACGCTGTCTTGGCCAGAATGATCTCTCTTGGCTCCTGTGACAAACGCAAATCCTGCTCCAGAGGCAGCAGCTCGAATCTGCCGGTTTGTAACGAGCAGAGAAATGTCTGCCCCGGCCATAAATCGAGACACACTCCCTGCCTCAGGGCAGCGATGCAACTTGAAGTACTGGTTCCAACTTCAGAGTAAAGTCTAAAGCCCTGACCTGCCGTGCGCGACACTCCATCCTTCCTGACGGATTCCAAGGGTAGCAACTGCTGAGTCAGAAAAGGTTGCAGCCTCAAAATAAACTGCCCCTGCGAAGCCTTGTCTTCTCCTTCAAGCATTACCCATTCAAGCAGCGGCGAGCGCAAGGCCTCCGACAACACAAAATCACTGACACTGTCCGGCAGGCTGAGGCACAACCTGGTCGGCATTGAAAGATTGACTATGGTGGGTGAACTGAAAAACTGACTGTACATCTGCATCCCTTCGGGTAATCTGAACCTCGTTGTCCCTGCCGGCAGGCCGCTTATTGTAACCAGAGACCATCGATTCACCAAGGGCGGTTTTTAACCGAAATACCAGCGATAATGCCGGCAAAATCCCATTTCCGTAAAAAAATGTTAAGATAAGCTTTTGTCTACAGAGCCAAAGTCATCAGCATGAGTCAAGCCCAACCTCAGCCTTCCATATTCTGGCATGATTATGAAACATTCGGTGCTAATCCGGCGAAAGACAGGCCGGCGCAGTTTGCCGGGATACGTACCGATCTGGAGCTGAACATCATTGGCGAGCCCGAGACCTTTTACTGTCAGATAGCCAGCGATTACCTGCCCTCTCCCGAGGCGATCCTCATCACAGGTATCACGCCGCAGCTGGCGAATGGCAAAGGGCTGCCGGAAACCGAGTTTATGGGGCGGATCAATGCCCTGTTCAGCCAAGCCAATACCTGCGTCGCCGGCTACAACTCGCTGCGATTTGATGATGAGGTCAGCCGTTATGGTTTTTACCGTAACTTTATCGATCCCTATGCCAGAGAATGGCAGCAAGGCAATTCCCGCTGGGATATTATCGATCTGGTTCGGGCCTGCTATGCCCTGCGCCCGGACGGGATCAACTGGTCAACCAAAGAGGACGGCTCTCCCAGTTTCAAGCTCGAACATCTGACCCAGGCCAACGGACTCGGCCATGAAAAGGCTCACGATGCCATGTCAGATGTTTACGCCACCATAGCCTTGGCCAAACTGATCAAAGAGAAACAACCAAGACTGTTTGACTACTATTTCAAACTCAGACGTAAGCAGGCAGTCTCTGAGCAAATCGATGTACTCAATATGCAACCTTTGGTGCATATCAGCTCCAAGATCCCGGCGACTCAGGGCTGTGCCACTCTCATTGCCCCTGTGGCCCATCATCCGGAGAACAAGAATGCCATTGTCTGCGTTAACCTGCATATGGATATCAGCCCGCTGATTGAATTGGATGTAGACAGCATTCGCGAGCGCCTCTATACGCCAAGAAGCGAATTGGCAGAAGATGAATTACCCATACCGGTTAAACAGGTGCATATCAATAAGTGCCCCTTTATTGCCACCGCCAAGACACTGACCGATGAAGCCGCCGAGCGGATTGGATTTGACAAGGCCTTTGCCCGCGAGCAATACAAGCGCCTGCGCCAGCATCCGCAGATCCGCGCCAAGCTGGCAAGCCTGTTTGATACCCCAAGGGACAACCAGAGTGCAGATCCGGATCTTATGCTCTACAGCGGAGGATTCTTCTCTCCGGCGGATAAGGCCAAGATGGAGATGATCCGCCATACCGCCCCCGATAATCTGGCGGCGCTGGATCTCAGCTTTGACGACCCCAGGCTCAAGGAGATGCTGTTTCGTTACCGTGCCCGCAACTATCCTTCGACACTTACGGACAAAGAAACACTGCGCTGGCATGAGTTCTGTCAGCAAAGACTCAACGATCCGGATTATGTCATTCGCTTGGAAAATCTGTTGGAAGAAACTGCCGAAAATGAAAGTCACCAGCGACTTCTCAAGGCTCTGGTGCAATACTTACAGGCGCTTTAACGGAATTTTGCGAAGCCAGTCCCGTTTCCACTGTAACTTCCTGACTAAACTGGATAACCATTAGCTTAACATTTAACAAGGAATGGCCAATGCAAGACAGATTTGTAAACAGCCTGAACCAGTTGCCCAAGACACTTGCCGAGCAATTGGTGCCACTGCTCAACGATGAGTTCGCCGGTCATCTGGATGCACAGCAGCTGAGTGAGTTGGCCAAGGTCAGCGGCCTTGGTGATGATGAATTACTGCTGGCACTCTTGCCTATTGCTGCGGCACTGGCCAATCCGCCAATCAGCGAGTTCTATGTCGGCGCCATCGCCAAAGGCAAGAGCGGTGATATCTATATGGGCGCCAATATCGAACTGCCGGGTGAAGCCTTGTGTCACTCGGTTCACGCCGAGCAAAGCGCCATCAGTCATGCCTGGCTGAGCGGTGAAAGCCAGGTAGTCGATATCATAGTCAACGAGAGTCCCTGCGGCCACTGCCGTCAGTTTATGAATGAGTTGGTGGCCGGGCAAGAGATCCGCATTCATCTGCCCAAGCAGCCTACAGCGCCTTTGAGTCATTACCTGCCCTACGCCTTTGGTCCCAAAGATCTCAATGTCACCACGCCTTTGCTGAGTAAACAACAGGTAAACCTGGCGCTTGAAAGCTCCGATCCCATGGTGATTGAAGCGCTGGATCACGCCAGCCTCAGCTATGCGCCGTATAGCAAGAGTCATTGTGCGGTAGTACTGGAAACGGCTGATGGCGCCACCTTCTGTGGCCGTTACGCCGAGAACGCCGCCTTTAACCCATCCATGATGCCAATGCAGATGGCACTGTCGACCCTGCTGCGCCATAACCGCAGCTTCAGTGAAATCAAACGGGCACTGCTGCTGGAATCGGCCGATGGCAAAATCTCTCTGGTGGGAGCCAGCATGGACGCCCTGCACGCTGTGGCGCCTGTAGAGCTGGAACATATAGTGGTCAGCCCCGAGCCCAACTGATAGCAGACTCAAAACCCAAAAAGGACAGCAGAAGCTGTCCTTTTGTTATCTCCAATCGCCTGCCTTACTTGCTACGGCACTTCTCTTGGCGAGCCATCAGACTGGAAGTATCCCAGCGGTTACCGCCGATGGCCTGTACTTCACCGTAAAATTGATCAACCATGGCGGTCAGCGGCAAATGCGAGCCATTGCGTCTGGCTTCATTGAGGGCTATGCCTAAGTCTTTGCGCATCCAGTCCACCGCAAATCCAAAATCATACTCACCCTTCAGCATGGTCTTGTGACGATTTTCCATTTGCCAGCTCTGGGCCGCGCCTTTGCTGATCACCTCAACTACCTTCTCGCCATCGAGCCCGGCGCTCTTGGCAAAATGCATGGCTTCGGCCAAACCTTGTACCACACCGGCAATGCAGATTTGATTGACCATCTTGGTCAACTGCCCGGCGCCAACATCTCCCAATAGTTCGGCGCAGCGGGCATAGGCAGCCATCACAGGTTTTACCCGCGCAAATACCGCCTCAGAGCCGCCGGCCATAATGGTCAATACCCCATTCTCGGCGCCGGCCTGACCGCCGGAAACCGGCGCGTCCATAAAATCGATGTCCTTCTCGGCCAGCAAAGCGGCCAACTCCCGCGCCACGTCGCATGAGGCAGTGGTGTGATCGACAAAGATACTTCCCGGAGCCATACCATGTACTGCGCCCTCTTCACCCAGTACGACCTGGCGTAAGTCATCATCATTGCCGACACAGGCAAAGACAATATCCTGTCCCTCGGCGGCTTGGGCCGGAGTCGCGCAGCAGCGCCCACCAAACTCTGCCGCCCAGGCTTCAGCCTTGGAGAAAGTACGGTTGTAAACAGTGACCTGGTGCCCCTGTTTTTGCAGATGCCCAGCCATGGGATACCCCATAACACCTAGACCGAGAAATGCGACATTCGCCATGATATTTCCTTGATTGTTTTAAGTGCGGGAACAGGCTGGCCCGATTGCCGACCATGCTTCAAAACCTTTGGCGTAAAGCCAAGGTTTTGGTTTAAAGCAAAATTCTTAGTTTAAACCAAAGCCGAGAGTGACAATTCGAGCCGATGTTTAAGCCGCATTTTGCCATGGGGCAGCGTAAAGGAGAAGTTGATACGGGCAAACTCAGCATCCCGCATACAGAAAAGAGCCACGAATGTGGCTCTTGAAATCAACACTTAAGGATGAACGTGCGCTTCCATTTCCGCGCCGATTTTCTTGCGCATCTCCATCAACTTGATTGCCGAATCCCTGAGCTCTATGTCTCTTGCCGATGTCGGCTGCCATTCAGGTACAGGCGTAGGTTTACCTTCATCGTCTACCGCCACCATGATGACAATACAGTGAGTGGTCAGATGGCGCTCGGAATCCTTGGGATCGCCGGCCTTTACGTCCAAACCTATGTGCATGGAGGTGCTGCCGGTATAGATCACCTTGGCGCTCACCTCCACTATATTGCCCACATGAATAGGTTTGACAAATCTGATCCCACCGGCGTAAACCGTGATGCAGTATTTACCGCTCCAACCGGCCGCACAAGCATAGGCCGCCAAGTCAATCCACTTCATTACTGCGCCGCCGTGTACCTTGCCGCCAAAGTTGACGTCAGCGGGCTCGGCCAAAAACCTCAGGGTTATCTGTCTCTCTGTTCCTGCCATGGGATCCTCTCATCAGGCTTGGCGATCTGCTGACCGCACCTGGCTGAGAGTGTACGCGAAAATTTCGCAATCACCCAAACTTACATACCAGGAAACTTCCGCCAATCACCAGAGGTAAGGCCAGCCGATAAATCCAAAGCTGCAATTTGCTGCTGATAAAACGGGACAGATGAAACAGTGAGTAAATGCCCATCGCCAGCAGGAAGATGCCAAGCACCTCTACCCCGGCTATCACATCGGCATCGCCGCCGGCATAAACCGCTGCTGTCAACAAGGCAAACCAGAGCACTGTATAGGCAGCTATGGCCAAACTAAAAGTGCGAACACCAATTTCCATCGCCGGTTGCCAGCGGCTGTTTTCGCCCCGCACCAACTCGGTTAAATTGGCAGCAATCGCTCCGACTACGGCCATAACAGGAAACATTGCAGGATTGAGCATAGTGAAAACTCCAGAATCATTTGGCGGGATTCTGGCGCTATATTCAGGGAATGCCAATAGAGATGAACAAAGGTTAATTCTGGGTTTAGCTTGAGAATATGACTAACTGATTTTAAAGATAAAAAAAGCGCCATCTGGCGCTTTTTCAAGAGGTTGAATCTTAAACTCGCTTCAGCAACAAAGAGCCATTGGTGCCACCGAACCCGAAAGAGTTACATAGCACATGCTCTACTTTGGTCTGACGTGCGGTATGGGCAACAAAGTCCAGATCGCAACCTTCGTCCGGATTGTCCAGGTTGATGGTAGGCGGAACTACCTGATCTTTAAGGGCCAACACAGAGAAAATGGTTTCCACTGCACCGGCAGCCCCGAGCAAATGACCCGTCATCGACTTGGTGGAGCTCACCATCAGCTTATAGGCATGATCGCCAAAGATGGACTTCACTGCCGCCGCTTCGGCCTTATCGCCTGCCGGCGTAGAAGTACCGTGAGCGTTAATATAATCTATGCTTTCGGGAGCCAGGCTTGCATCTCTCAGCGCATTTTTCATGGCTGCCGCAGCGCCGGCGCCATCGGCTGGCGGCGAGGTCATATGGAAGGCATCGCCGCTCATACCGAAACCAACCAGCTCGGCATAAATCTTGGCACCGCGAGCCTTGGCGCGCTCATACTCTTCCAGCACCAGTACCCCGGCGCCGTCGCCGATAACAAAACCGTCTCTGTCTTTATCCCATGGGCGGCTGGCCGCCTGAGGGTCATCATTACGGGTAGACAAGGCCTTGGCCGCGGCAAAGCCACCCACGCCCAGAGGACAAGTCACATCTTCAGCGCCACCGGCAACCATCACATCGGCATCGCCATAAGCTATGGTACGGGCTGCGAAACCTATGTTGTGAACCCCGGTGGTACAGGCAGTTGTCACCGCAAAGTTAGGGCCGGTCATGCCGTACATGATGGACAGATGACCGGCAATCATATTGATGATGGTGCTGGGCACAAAGAAAGGGGAAATTTTACGTGGGCCACCGGCCATCAAGGCGCTGTGGTTTTGCTCAATCAACCACATGCCGCCCATGCCGGCGCCGATAGCGGTTCCGACTCGGGTCGGATCTTCTTTATCCATCTCCAATCCGGAATCACGCATGGCCTGAATGCCGGCAGCCATACCGTACTGAATAAAGAGGTCCATCTTGCGGGCGTCTTTACGGGACAGGTACTGCTCTACGTCAAAATCTTTGACTGAGCCTGAAAAACGGGTGCTGAATTCGCTGGCATCAAACTTGGTGATAGGCGCGATACCGCTCTGACCTGCCAGCAAGGCTTGCCAGGTGCTGTCCACTGTGTTGCCGACCGGGGTCACCAGACCCAGGCCAGTGATAACGACTCGACGTTTAGTCACTGTGTCCACCTTAGATTAACGGGTGAGTTACCATGATAGGCCAGGCTGTTGCAGCCTACCATTGCCGCCGGCCAGCAGCCGAATGGTCACAAGACACGATAATGCATCGGCTGATACTGGTACAACCAGAAACTGACGGGGCGAAAACAAAAACAGGCGGCAATTATGCCGCCTGTTTTCTGGAATTCTGGATTACTGATTCTTGGAAACGTAATCGATCGCTGCCTGAACGGTAGTGATTTTCTCAGCTTCCTCATCAGGGATCTCGGTATCAAACTCTTCTTCCAGAGCCATAACCAACTCAACAGTGTCCAGAGAATCTGCACCCAGATCGTCTACGAAAGAAGCTGCTGGCTTAACGTCTTCTTCTTTAACGCCCAGTTGCTCTACGATGATTTTCTTTACACGTTCTTCGATGTTGCTCATTAGTTTTCTTTCCTATTCAAATTACGCACTTGCGTAAGATTGCGAGTAGTTTATTAGATTTGACCAACATTGCAAGCCTAGAATTCGTGGTCTAACCACGATTTTAGGCCCTCAATTGCTGCAGATCACCACCCAATTGCGACAGTATCCCTGCCATTCGCCCTTAAACCATATACATCCCGCCATTTACATGCAAGGTTTCCCCTGTGATGTAAGCGGCGGCATCCGAGGCCAAAAAGAGCACGGCGTTGGCAATTTCCTGTGCCTGACCCAAGCGTCTCATTGGAACCTGGGACATGATGGCCTGTTGCTGATCTTCTGTCAGCTCATCCGTCATATCTGTCTGGATAAAACCAGGAGCAATAGCATTAACTGTAATTTGACGAGATGCAACCTCTCTGGCGAGAGATTTTGTAAATCCGATCAAACCCGCTTTGGCCGCAGAGTAGTTCACTTGGCCCGCATTGCCCATGGTACCTACCACAGAGCCGATATTGATGATACGACCATGACGTTTCTTCATCATTGAGCGCATCACTGGCTTGGATAACCTGAAAAGAGATGTCAGGTTGGTGTCCAGGATATCCTGCCACTCATCCTCTTTCATCAGCATCAATAAATTGTCACGGGTGATGCCAGCATTGTTTACCAGAATATCAACATCACCGGCTTTTTCTTTGATCGAGGCAAATAAATTTTCAACAGATTGTGGATCTGTGACATTCAGCACCAAACCATGGCCCTTATCGCCCAGATAAGCCGAGATGGCTTCAGCGCCACGCTCACTGGTTGCGGTACCGAATACTGTGGCACCGGCCTCGGCCAGAGTAGTGGCAATCGACTTGCCAATGCCACGACTGGCGCCGGTAACCAGGGCAATCTTGCCGCTTAAGTCTAATGTTACGCTCATGAAAAGCTCCTTATTCGATCAATGCAGCCAGAGAAGCGGCATCGTTGACTGCCTTGGCAGTAAGGGATTTATTAATGCGCTTGCAAAGCCCGGTCAAGACTTTACCCGGACCCACTTCATAGAGCTCAGTGACCCCCATGGCCGCCATGGCTTCAACGGTTTCAGTCCAGCGCACCGGGCTGTATAGCTGACGTACCAAGGCATCACGGATATCAGCGGCAGCTTGTGGCTGGGCGACATCCGCATTGTTAATCACGGGAATTTGCGGCTGGCTAAATTCGATGTTACCCAGTGCACTGGCCAGTTTATCGGCGGCAGGCTTCATCAAAGCGCAATGGGAAGGCACGCTCACAGGCAAGGCAACCGCCATTTTGGCGCCTGCTGCCTTACAGGCTGCGGCGGCGCGCTCAACCGCGGCTTTTTCACCGGCAATCACGACCTGGCCTGGGCTATTGTAGTTAACCGGGCTAACCACAGCGCCTTCGGCGCTGTCTTCACAGGCCTTGGCAATGGCGTCGTTATCCAGGCCTATGATGGCAAACATGACGCCGGTTCCGGCAGGAACCGCTTGCTGCATCAATTGACCACGCAGTTCAACCAACTTAACTGCATCGGTAAACTTGAGCACCCCGGCACACACCAGCGCCGAGTATTCACCCAAACTGTGGCCTGCCATCACGCTGGGCGCGGATTTGCCGGCCGCTTGCCAGGCGCGATACAGGGCGACACTGGCGCTCAGCAAGGCAGGCTGGGTCTTGTCAGTCTCGTTAAGAGTTTCGGCCGGTCCCTGCTGCACCAGTTGCCACAAGTCGTAACCCAGTACTTCACTGGCTTCACGAAAAGTCTCGGTCACGACCGGATAGCCTTCGGCAAGATCGGCAAGCATGCCAACAGCCTGAGAACCTTGTCCCGGGAACACGAAAGCGAAGTTTTCCATATTCATTTACCTATGATTGCAGGCAGCAAAGCTGATGCCGCTGCCCGAGTCCACTGATCTGCCCGGCAGATCAACTTGTATGCATTGAGACGTCCCGCTCACTTACGCGAAGAAAGCAGGCACTGAATATCAGAAGCGAACCAAGGCGCTACCCCAGGCAAAACCGGCACCGAAGGCTTCAAGCAGCAAGAGTTGCCCGCGCTTGATGCGGCCATCGCGCACCGCTTCGTCCAGTGCAATCGGCACTGAGGCAGCTGAAGTATTGCCATGTTTGGCCAGCGTCAGCACCACTTTATCAAGACTCATGTCCAATTTCTTGGCTGTAGCATTAATAATGCGGAAATTGGCCTGATGTGGCACCAGCCAATCTATTTCTGACTTGTCGACGTTATTCAATCTCAGGGTTTCTGTCACCACATGGGACAACTGAGTCACGGCGACCTTGAAGACATCGTTGCCCTTCATGGTCATAAAGCCCACGGCTTCGGAGGTTTCTCCGGCTCTGGGTGGAAAGGCACATTTGAGCAGATCGCCCTGACGGCCATCGGCGTAGATATGGGTAGAGATGATCCCCGGCTCTTCACTGGCGCCCACCACGGCGGCACCGGCACCATCACCAAAGAGAATAATGGTGGTCCTGTCTTCCGGCTCACAGAGTCTGGAAAGAACATCGGCGCCTATTACCAGCACTTTCTTGGCCGCACCGGTTTTCACGAACTGATCGGCAACCGACAGCGCATAGACAAAGCCGGAACAAGCGGCAGCGACATCAAATGCCGGGATGGTATGAACCCCCAACATGGCCTGCACTTCACAAGCAGCTGCCGGAAAAGCGTTTGCCGCACTTGTGGTGCCGCAGATAATCATATCGAGTTCACCGGCTTCGATGCCTGCCATTTCAATGGCCTTCAGCGCCGCCTGATAACCCATAGTGGCAACCGTTTCACTGGCATCAGCGATCCGACGCTCAGAAATACCCGTGCGCTCAACAATCCACTGGTCACTGGTTTCCACCATTTTTTCCAGATCCTGATTGCTACGCACCTGCGCCGGCAGATAACTGCCAGTTCCAAGAATTTTTGTATGCATAAGGAGAAATCAGCTGTTTATATCTAAAAGTATCGACTCGAGACGCTGCTTGATCATCTCAGGGAGTCGACGTCTTGCTTCAGTGACTGCCAAGCTAATCGCTTGTAAATAGGCAGTTTCATCCGCATTCCCATGGCTCTTGACGACTATTCCGCGCAATCCTATCAGACTTGCTCCGTTATAGTGGTCGGGGTTCATCTGTTTGAGCACGCTTTGAATACTGGGAGCCAATAATTTGGCCAACATGCGTACAAAAAAGCCTCGGGTCAGCCCTTCCTTAAGCTGATGGATCAACAGTCTGGCAATGCCTTCTGAAGTTTTCAGGGTAATATTACCGACAAAACCGTCGCAGACAATCACATCGACTTTGCCTCGGTAAATCTCATCCCCTTCGATAAAACCTTGATAATTGATTTGAGGAGTATGTTGCAACAACTGGGCAGCCTGCTGCACCTGATCGTTGCCTTTGATCTCTTCGCTACCGACATTGAGCAGCGCAACCTTGGGTCTGGGTTGTTTGGTCACTGCTTCGCAGAGTACTGAACCCATGACGGAAAACTGGAACAGAGTATCTGAATCACAGGAAACATTAGCCCCGAGATCCAGCAGATAGACTGGCTTATGATTGATGGTGGGAAGACAACTGACCAAAGCGGGTCTGTCTATACCCGGCAGCGTCTTTAGTACCACCTTGGCCATCGCCATCAGCGCGCCGGTATTTCCCGCACTGACACACGCCTGGGCCTCGCCTCTATGCACAGCATCCAGCGCCTGACGCATTGAGCTGTCACGCCGGCAACGCAAAGCATGCACTGGCCTGTCGGACATACTGACCACTTCAGTGGTATGCCTGAGTTCTATTCTATCTGTAATGTCTTGCCCGGATTGGGCGAGATATGGCTGTATCTGGTCTTGGTCACCAACCAGAATAAACCTGAGATCTGGATATAATTTAAGTGCCTGCAGGGCTGCAGGCACAGTCACGTGGGGGCCATGGTCGCCACCCATCGCATCTAACGCAAGCGTCAGACTCGTCATAAGACAATCAACAACTTACTTGTTGATTACCTTTTTGCCACGGTAGAAACCGTCAGCAGTCACATTGTGACGACGATGCAGTTCACCGCTGGTAGCGTCTACAGACAGCTGAGCAGTGCTCAGTGCATCGTGTGAACGGCGCATACCGCGCTTTGAACGAGATTTTTTATTCTGTTGTACAGCCATTGATCTGTCTCCTGGATTACTTGCTCTTCAGTTTTTCTAACACTGCAAACGGATTTGGACGCTCCTCTTGAGCGGCTTCAATCTCGCCTATAGCCACATCCTTGGAACCTGTATGACATTCATCTACGTCATGGGTAGGTATCAAGGGCATAGCCAGTATCAATTCATCTTCAATCAATTGATGCAGACGAACTTCGCCAATTTCATTACACTCAATAGGGTCATACGCATCCGGGAGCTCATCGATTTCAGCTTCATTCCGGCAAGGACTGAAACTAAACTCGACCGTAACCTCTGTGGTAAATAGTGTCATGCAGCGTTGACATAGCAGAGTGAGCTCCGTCACAGCCTTCCCTTTCAGGTAGACTATCCCCTGTAAATCCACACCACACTCAATTGACACTGTCACATCGGAACAGTCGCCGGCACATAATTCATTCAATCGCTTCAGTTGCGTACCAGGAACAACACCTTGATAGCTAAGGCGGCTGGTCGCAGCACGAATGGGATCAATTGAAACCGGTATCTTTACTGTTTGCATAAGGCGCGCATATTATAGTTTGAAACCGCCGGAGTCAAAGGAAAAATGATGATGAGGCTCGCAAAGGAAACAAAACCTGTGCGCTCCCAGCCATCATAGGCCTGTTCCAACGGGTTCGAAATTGACGGACGCAGAATTCTACCCAAGCATAGGGCTCTTCACAAGCCGTTGCCGCGCAAAATAAAGCCAGTCATCTCATCCCAAAGCCACTCTTGCCAGGCATTGGCAAATTTGGCGACAATATCCGGCTCCCACATCGCTTTGGAACCCAAGATATGACCCACCAAGATGACAGCACCAAGGCTGCGGTATCACCCACAGAACCTCAGTTGATTTTAGCCTCAACCTCCAGCTATCGAAAGGCACTATTGGCAAAATTGGATTTGGCGTTTGAGTGTGTAGCTCCCGAAGTGGATGAAACGCCCCAGCCTGAAGAAACCGCCTTTGATTTGGTCAAGCGTCTGGCGGCAGCCAAAGCGCAGGCCGGGGCAAAGCAGCTATGCAACGCACTGGTGATAGGTTCTGATCAGGTCGCTGTGATTGATGGTCAAATCGTCGGCAAGCCACTGACTGAAGAGAAAGCCTGCAAACAATTACAGGCTGCCTCGGGGAAAAGCATCACCTTTTATACCGGGCTGGCGCTCTTTGACAGCCGCAGCGGCCAAACTCAGGTGGAAGTCGAACCCTTCACTGTGCATTTCAGAAACCTGAGCCAAGATGAAATCGCCGACTATGTTCGCCGCGAGCAACCGCTCTGGTGTGCCGGCAGCTTTAAGTGTGAAGGCTTGGGCATCGCCCTGTTTCGGGCCCTTGAAGGACGGGATCCCAACACACTAATAGGTTTACCCTTAATCCTGCTCATCGAAATGCTCTCCCGTCAAGGTATAAAAGTATTGGGAGATGCTGCGGCGCCAGGAAGATGAAGGCTCAGGCGCTGCCTCTTACCTGTACCTATTCTCTCCTACAGACTTGCCAAAGCACATGTGGCACTGTGATGCAAGATGATACGGGTGTCGGATGGGTCCGAATCTTATCTCAACAAGGTAAATTGAAGTGCGTCAGCGCGGCTTTCGCTCTACACTAATAACAATTAATCAACATATCTCTTTTGATGATCCCTTGTAGAGTGAAAAGATGACAGATACCGAAGAAGCCTTGGCTCTACTGGCTGCTCCCTGCACAGATAAACGCTTTTTTCAACGGGCACTGCGCGCACTCGCCTTGGTGACCCAATGTCGCTGGGCCGGCTTTGGCCGACTCAAAAACGATTTCCAAGGCGAGATCATCGCCTTTTGTGACAACAAACAGTCTCTGCCTGCTTTTGAGTTTGAATTGGCTGGCTCTCCCTGTGAGTCCCTCTATCAACAACAGGAAACCAGCACTCACATACTCCACGCCCGTGATCTGCAGAAACGATTTCCCCATTTTGCCATGATCCGCGAGATAGGCGCCCAGAGTTATCAGGCCGAGTTGATCCTCGGCAGTGATGGCAAACCGGTCGGCCATATTTTTGTACTCGACACCCTCCCCCAGGCCGAAAGCGCCAAGTCAAAAGAGTTTTTCCGGATCTTGGCCCAGCGTATCGGTCTCGAATATCACAGAATGTTGGTCAGTCGCGAGCTCGCCATGCACAAGCAGATGATAGCCACCACAGATCATCTGTTGGCATTTATCGGTACCGATTACTGTTACCGTATGGTCTCCAAAGGGTATGAGCAGCTTTTCAACCGCGTTCAAGAGGAGATCATAGGTAAGCATATTGCTGAACTGCACGGTGTAAGCGCGTTTGAGAAGAAGATCCGGCCGCTACTTGAGCGGGCCTTTAACGGCGAAACGCTGGAAGCCAATCAGTGGTTGCATCCACCGCATCTGGCCGCGCCGATACTGATGAGTGTACGACATTCACCCTGCATCAATGATGCCGGCGAAATTTGCGGCGTCATAGTCTCGTCCCACAACATCACCCGTCTGTCGGCGCTGGCCTTGTCCAGCCTGGGCACTGAGCCATTGGATCTTAATAGCGGGAGCCTTGGTGCAAAGGACTTGAGCACAAAGAACCTGAACAAAGAGAATTTGAGCGCAGAGCCCCCAAACGCGAATAACCTGAGTACCCAATTGGGCCAGGAGTTGAAAACCGCCAATTCCTGAACTTGCACTTCACTTTATTTAGGGAAGGTGCGAACAAGTCCCATGTGTGCTCTGCGTCGGCTTACTGGCCTGGATGCAAGGCGTGGTTCGCAAGCAAATGGCCCTAGTCCTTTGCAAGAAGCACAACACAGCAGGCAGGCTTGTAAGCCACGCCCTTCGGGGCTTTCACAGCAACCGGCTTTCTGCGTTATCCGACTTCGACAGGCCCCGGCATGCCTTCAGTCAGATGCCTTGAACGCCAATTGTTGTGCAAGCCACTCTCTACAAAAGAGAAGGCCACGAGGACTTATTCGCACCTTCCTTAGCAGAATACAGAAAGTAAAAGGCCTGCATCTGCAGGCCTTTTCACTGTTCACTAGGGACTGTATTCCCGTAAGCATCATAGGTGATGTAAAAGCCCCAATGGCGTGTCGATAATAGCTTTGGGCGCTGCTTCATGTAAGCGTTCGCGACTATGGGCGCCATAACTGACCCCTATGGCATCCATACCGGCGCTGGCAGCCATATTGAGATCGTGTACCGAATCACCCACCATCAAGGCTCTCTCAGGCGCTATCTTTAATTCAGCCAATAGCTGTTGCAGCATGTCCGGGTGTGGTTTACTTCTCGCCTCATCGGCGCTGCGACTGGCATGAAAAAACTCTCCAATCCCAGTTTCCCGCAGTACACGTTCAAGACCTGCCCTTGCCTTACCTGTCGCCACCGCCAGCAGATACTTCTCACTGCGCAGCTGTGACAGCAGTGCCGGAGTTTCACTGAAAAGTGGGCTAGGCGTGGTATCAAGCTGCAGGAACTGCTGCTTATATTCCTCTCTGAGCGCCTGATATTCGCCAACGCTTCCCGCTGGATAGAGGCATTGCAAGGCCTCTGTCATAGATAGGCCAATAATGTCACGTACTGCCTGCTCCGAGGGTATAGGCAAGGCCATTACCCTTGCCGTATTTTCCATACAGCGGACAATCTTGCCTATTGAGTCCATCAGGGTGCCGTCCCAATCGAATATCAGCAGCTCGTATGCCTTCATGGCCTGTTTCCTTATTCTTTGCTATACCCGAGTAAGTTTCTCCAACAACTCAAGTAACTCAGGATCCAAAGGAGCCTGCACTGTCATTTCAGTCTCTGTGTCAGGGTGAATGAACTTAAGTTGCGCCGCATGTAGAAACAGGCGATTCAACCCGAGTGCCCGCATACTGTCATCAAACTTTTGCTCACTGTACTTTTCGTCACAGGCAATAGGATGACCGGCATACTGGCAGTGTACCCGGATCTGATGAGTACGACCGGTAACCGGGCTGGCCTGCACCAGTGTGGCACCGTCATAACGCTGCAAAATTTTGAAGCGGGTTTCCGAGGCCTTGCCTTCGGTATTTACCCGCACAATGCGTTCACCCGATTTGAGCGTCAGCTTCAGCAATGGCGCCTTAACCACCTTGTCGTGCTTTTGCCACTCACCGCGAACCAGCGCCTGATAGTCTTTTTGCATCTGCTTGTGCCTGAGCTGGTCATGCAAGTGCTTTAGCGCGCTGCGCTTCTTGGCAACCAAAAGCACTCCGGAAGTATCTTTATCCAGACGGTGCACCAACTCGAGAAACTTTTGTTGCGGCCGCAGGGATCTCAGCGCTTCAATCACGCCGTAATCCACACCACTGCCACCGTGTACGGCGATGCCGGCCGGTTTGTTCAGTACCAGAATATGCTTGTCTTCAAAAAGAATTCTGTCTTCTAGGCGCGATACCCGCTCCAGGTTGGCGGAAGGCGCCGTGCGGTAGTTTTCTTCACTGACCCTAACCGGCGGAATGCGTACCTGGTCCCCTTCGGCCAATTTGTATTCAGGCTTTATCCTTTTCTTGTTGACCCTGACTTCGCCCTTGCGCACTATGCGATAGATCATGCTCTTGGGCACGCCTTTGAGCTTGCTGAGCAGAAAATTGTCAATGCGCTGGCCAACATTGTCTTCGTCAATGGTCACCAGGCGAACTTGCTGATTGGGTGATGGCGTCTCGGTATTCATAACACTTATGTTGCGGTTCGGGGCGCGCTATTGTACAACATGTTGATGCTTTTGATTGCCGATTTTTTTGAATTCAGCTATATTTCAGCGGCGAACCCTGCGTATTGATGAGCCATTGCTCAATCTATGAACGGTTCGAACAGTGGAAAGCGCTTGAGCGATGTCTGACCTCCGAGGTCGCAAATAGTTGATTTGCAAACCGTACATAAAAGAACACTACTGAAAAAATTGTTTTTACGGTTAAACCTGGACGGAAACACGAAATTCAGACCACTTTCAAGCCGCCACTATGCTGTTTTCGAAAGTTAATGTTAACTCGTCATCAAACGACAAGGCTCGACTTCGGCATTACCGGATTATTATTGAAGAATTTATGGGGTTGGTTGATGTTTTACAACGAATTCCTTGTTTTTGTAATCATTGAAAAATAAGCCATAAATAGGATGCGACACGCAGCGAATGCGTCTAACAGCAATGCGCACCTCCCAGCCTGGAGGAACGCCGAGAGGCGTCGCCCGAATGAGACCAGGCCCGTAATGCAGCGACCAGTACGTTTGATGACCTCTTATTAAGAAGAATGACGTCATCATGAAACGGATGTTAATCAATGCGACTCAATCCGAGGAGTTGCGCGTTGCCCTGGTTGATGGGCAACAACTCTATGATCTGGATATCGAAAGCCCAGGCCATGAGCAGAAGAAAGCCAATATTTATAAAGGTAAAATCACCCGCGTAGAACCCTCTCTGGAAGCGGCTTTTGTTGACTATGGTGCCGAACGCCATGGCTTTCTGCCCCTGAAAGAGATCGCCCGCGAGTACTTCCCCAAAGGTTACTCCTTCCAGGGTCGTCCCAGCATTAAAGAAGTAGTCAGTGAAGGCCAGGAAGTCATAGTTCAGATAGATAAAGAAGAACGTGGTAACAAGGGCGCCGCCCTGACCACCTTTATCAGTCTGGCCGGCTCTTACCTGGTACTCATGCCCAACAACCCTCGCGCCGGTGGTATCTCCCGTCGGATAGAAGGTGATGAGCGCACTGAGCTGAAAGAGGCCATGGAAAACCTGGAAGTGCCCAACGGCATGGGGCTGATTGTCCGCACCGCAGGTGTTGGCAAGGCCGCCGCCGATCTGCAGTGGGACTTGAAGGTATTGCTGCACCATTGGACAGCGATTCAGGAAGCGGCCGAGAGTCGCCCTGCTCCTTTCCTGATTCATCAGGAAAGCAATGTTATCGTTCGCGCCATCCGTGATTACCTGCGCCGTGATGTAGGCGAAATTCTAATCGACCACCCACAAATTTATGCCGATGCCAAGCAGCATATCGCCCTGGTACGTCCTGATTTTGTCGACAGAGTCAAACCCTACTCATCTGAAGTGCCGCTCTTTACCCACTATCAGATTGAGTCACAGATAGAATCCGCATTCCAGCGCGAAGTTAGACTGCCTTCCGGCGGCTCTATCGTTATCGATCCCACCGAAGCACTGACCTCTATCGATATCAACTCCGCCAGAGCCACCAAGGGTGGCGATATCGAAGAAACCGCACTGAACACCAACCTGGAAGCCGCCGACGAGATTGCCCGTCAGTTGCGTCTGCGAGACTTGGGCGGCCTGGTGGTTATCGACTTCATCGATATGACTCCGGTCAGACACCAACGCGAAGTGGAAAACCGTCTGCGTGACGCAGTTCACCATGACCGTGCCCGTGTGCAATTGGGCCGTATTTCCCGCTTCGGTCTGATGGAAATGTCCCGTCAGCGTCTGCGTCCGTCTCTGGAAGAGTCCGCCGCTCACATCTGCCCACGCTGTAACGGCCAGGGCACCATTCGTGGTACCGAGTCGCTGGCTCTGTCGATTCTGCGCCTGATGGAAGAAGAAGCCATCAAGGAAAACACCTCTCAGATTGAGGCCATAGTGCCCGTGGATGTCGCGGCTTACCTGCTGAACGAAAAACGCAAGGCCATACGCATCACCGAGCAGCGCCATGATGTTGAAGTCTATGTGATCCCGGATCCACACATGATGACCCCGAACTACCGCGTGGTACGTCATCGCAAGGACGACCAGATCTCTGAAGTCAGCTACCAGCGTGTGGAAGAGCCGGAAAACAAACTGTATGAACCACGTAAACTGGAACGTGCTGCTGCACCCAAGCCAGCCTTGAGTGGTTTTGCTACACCTCTAAAGCAGGAAACTGCCGAAGCACCGCAGACAGCCAAACCGGCGGCCAAAGCCGCAGCGACTGAAGCGACCAAGCCCGGAATAATTTCCCGTTTCTTCGCCGCCCTGGGTGCCATCTTCTCCTCTTCCGAGCCACAAGCCGACAAGAAGCAGGAAAAGAGCACTAAAGACAATCAGGAAGGCAGTGGCCAGAACAACCGCCGTAACCGTCGCAATGACCGCAACGACAGACGTCGCAAGAGTGGTGATGACAAAGACGGTAACCGCGATTCACGCAGCCGCAACCGTAAATCGTCCGCCAATGAGCGCCCTGCCCGTGATAAAGACGAGCAAAGCAACAAGCGTCAGGCAAACGACACCGGCAAACCAACCCGTGGTGACCGTAACGACAAGGCTCCCAAGTCAGAATCGGTTGATGAACGCAAGAGCCGCAGTAAGGCCCGTGACGAAAGCGAGCAGGAACCAAAACAGGAAGCCGCCCGTGAGCGTCGCCAACGTCGCAACCTGCGTCGTAAGGTGCGCATTGAGGCCAGCGATGCACAGGAAGCCGTTGACAATACAGCAGAGGCAACCAGCGCCGAAGTGAAAGCCAGCGCCCAGGCCAAACCTGAAGTAAAGGTTGAGGCAAAAACCGAGGCCAAGCCAGCTCGCACCAAAGAAAGCGATGCCAAGGATAACGCCGAGCAAACCGACAAGCCGCGTCGCAGCCGTCGTAAGCCTGCCGCAGCTCAGGCTGAGTCCAAGGAAATGGAAGTTCAGGCCGAAGTTGAAGCCAAGTCAGAAGCCAAGAGCGAAACCGCTGCCGAGCTGAAGGGTGAAGAGTCAACTCAGGTTGCCACTAAAGCCCAAGGTGCAGAGGTTTCACAAGACGTTCAGGCTAGCACCGACGTCAGCACTGTTGCCAATGCCGAGCAAATCGCTGAAACCAGCGTTCAAGCTAGTGGTGTTCAAAGTGATGCCGAAGCCATTGAGGGCACTGAAGAAGACGACAAGCCCAAGCGCGAAGGCCAACGCCGTAGCCGCCGCAGCCCTCGTCATCTGCGCGCAGCCGGTCAGCGTCGCCGCCGTACTGAACAGGAAGGCGAAGAGTCTGAAAGCACTGAAAAGGCAAGCACTGAAAAAGCAGCCTCTGAAGTAGCAAATAACGCTAAAGAAGAGGTTGTCGCCGAGGCATCAGCGCCTGCCGCTGCCGTTGAAGTCGCCGCTGAGCAAGCAAAGCCTGCCGACAAAGCTCAAGAGCAAGCTGAACCTCAAGTTGTTGCCAAGCCGGCTCCTCAGGTTGAAGCCAAAGCTGAAGCAACAGCCGAAGCTCAGGTTGAGACCAAGCCTCAAGCCGAGGTCGCTGCCAAGGTAGAAGTCGTTGCCGATGCAAAAGCCGCCGAAGTCGAGGTAAAAACTGAGCCCAAAACAGCAGAAGCCGAGCCAGTGACAGCGCCTGAAGCCCAAGCTGAAAAAGCTGAAGTTGCAAAAGAAGCTGCGCCATCAAAAACGGCAGAGAAAGCGAGCGAAGCGCCTAAGGCAAAAGCTGCTGAAGAGATTGCATCCAAGCCCAAGGCAGAAACTGCATCGGCAAGCGTCGCCGCCTCTGCCCCTATGGCCAAGCCGGCTGCTATCAGCCGCCCTGCGCGTCAGGCAAGCAATGAAGCCAAGGAAAGCCCGGCAGCAACACCTGCAACAACCCAGGCAAGCGCCGCACCAAGAGTCAGTCGCTTCAGCACTATGGTTGGCTCAGATACAACCAAGCCACAGGTGGATCAACGTGCTCACGTTGAAGTGCCCAAAGGCCGTGAGTATCAGGCCAATGGCGAAAGCGCGCCACGCAAGAGCCATGGTAACAGCGCCGAGTCAGATATGGCCCGTCCCTGAACCTAAGTGTTGCTGAGAAAAAACCATGCCCTCGGGCATGGTTTTTTATTTTGATCTGCTTCACACTTCTGTCACAACAGAAATTTTGCTAGTATGCGCAACTTTGTTTTTAACCCTCAAGATGGGATCCCAAGCTGAATGTTTGAACTGATACGCCATAAAACCAGCAGTCACAAGGCGGATATACTCTCCGGCCTAACGGTTGCTATGGCGCTGGTGCCCGAAGCGGTAGCCTTTGCCTTCGTTGCTAAAGTAGAGCCTATGGTGGGCCTTTATGCCGCCTTTATTATGGGACTGATCACAGCCCTCATCGGCGGCCGTCCCGGCATGATCTCAGGCGCCACCGGCGCGATGGCCGTGGTCATGACCAGTCTGGTGGTGTCCCACGGAGTCAGCTATCTGTTTGCCGCCGTGGTGCTGGCCGGAATAATTCAAATTACCGCCGGAGCACTGCGTCTTGGTAAGTTCATTCGCATAGTGCCTTATCCTGTGATGATAGGCTTCGTCAACGGCCTGGCCATAGTAATATTCCTGGCGCAACTGGGGCAATTTCAAGTCAAAGTCGGCGAAGAGGAGATGGCCTGGCTACCCGGTGCAGATATCTGGCTGATGCTGGCGCTGATAGCCATGACCATGGCTATCATACATTTTCTGCCTAAGCTGACCACAGCCGTGCCTTCATCCCTGGTGGCCATACTGGCAGTAACCGCTCTGGTGGTGGGCCTGGATCTGGATACCCGCAACGTGCTCGATTATTTGCGCAATATGAGCGGTAATCCTGAGGCTACTATTGCCGGCACACTGCCAAGCTTTGCCATTCCGGCCGTGCCCTTCAATCTGGAAACCCTTTATATCATAGCGCCCTATGCCGTTATCCTGGCAGCTGTTGGCCTGATTGAATCTCTGCTGACCCTGACTGTGGTCGATGAGATGACCCAGACCCGCGGCCGTGGCAACAAGGAATGTGTCGGCCAAGGCGTGGGTAACGTCACCAGTGGCTTTTTCGGTGCCATGGGTGGCTGCGCCATGATTGGTCAGTCGATGATTAACATCAACTCAGGGGGCCGCGGTCGTCTTTCCGGGATCACCGCCGCCCTCACCTTGCTGTGCTTTATTCTGTTTGCCGCCGCCTTTATCGAGATGATCCCGCTGGCCGCCTTGGTCGGGGTCATGTTTATGGTGGTGCTGGGGACCTTTGAATGGGCCAGCTTTAAAGTGATGCGCAAGGTGCCCAAGCACGATGCCTTTGTTATCGTGCTGGTGACTGTGGTGACGGTATTTACCGATTTGGCGATTGCGGTATTTGTCGGGGTGATAGTATCTGCGCTGGTATTTGCCTGGGAGCATGCCAAACAGATCAGTGCTCAAAAGAGTATAGATGCCAACGGTTGGGCGGTTTACCGCCTCAATGGCCCACTGTTTTTCGGCTCGGCGGCTTCGTTCCTTGAGTTGTTTGATGCCAACAATGACCCCAAGGATGTCGTGGTCGACTTCCAGTCATCCCGGGTCTGTGACCACTCGGCTCTCGATGCCATAGACACCTTGGCCGAGCGCTATGTGAACCAAGGCAAACGCCTGCATCTTCGTCATCTTTCCAACGACTGCAAGCAGTTGCTGCACAAGGCCGGCGATCTGGTGGAAGTCAATCTGATTGAAGATCCCAGATACAAGATTGCCGACGACAAGTTAGACTCGTAAATTAACACTGTCCAGACCATAGAAAAACGGCAAGCTGAGGCTTGCCGTTTTTTTATTCTACTTCAGCTTGGCACTGAAACGCCGTCGCACCTTATCCAGCTTGGGTTTAATCACCAAGGCACAATAGGGCTGCTCACCATGGAGCGCAAAATAGTCGTTATGATAGTTCTCCGCCGGATAGAAACCATCAAAGGCGGTCAACTCTGTCACTATCGGCGCGCTAAAGACGCCTTCCTCATCCAGCGCCTTAATCATGGAGGACGCCGTCTCAATCTGCTTATCCGAGTGCGCGAAAATCACCGAACGATACTGAGGCCCCACATCGTTGCCTTGGCGATTCAAGGTGGTGGGATCATGACTGGCAAAAAATACCTCCAACAGCTCGGCATAGCTGATGACAGTGGGGTCAAAAACTATCTGCACCACTTCGGCATGGCCGGTTGCGCCGCTGCATACCGCCTTGTAGTTGGCATCTTTTGCCGCGCCGCCGGCATAGCCGGAAGTCACTTGCGTAACCCCGGCCAAACTTAAAAATACCGCTTCTGAGCACCAGAAACAGCCGCCGCCCAGGGTGGCCGTCTCCAAACGCTTTTCAGTTGCCGGCTGCTGAGCCTCGGCATCATCTATGGCCTCAAAGACCATGGAGACAGAATTGACGCAATGTCGCAAGTTCTTGGCCGTTAACCCCTCTCCTTCAAACACATGTCCCAGATGACCACCACATTGACTGCAAACGATTTCGGTTCTGCGACCATCGGCGTCGGGTATCCGGGTGACGGCACCAAAGATTTCATCGTCAAAGGCGGGCCAGCCACAATGGGCATTGAATTTATGCTCGGACAAATACAAGGGGGCACCGCATTTACGGCACAGATATCGCCCCTTGGCATTGTGTTGATACAGCTCTCCACTGAAAGGGCGCTCTGTGCCTTTTTCCTCTATGACATAACGCTCAAACTCGTTCAGGGGTTTCATTTAACGCTCCTCGATTGCTCTGCGTAACCCATAAGACCCGAATTGCAGCGGTTACCGTTCACTCTAGTTACATAGAGCCATAAAAGTGACTTGGATCACTTTACGTTGCCCCTATAAAGACATCAAGGTAGACTTGCGCCCGGGTCACCCAACTGCCAACAAAATGTCCATAGAGACACGAGTATCGGGTCAATAAAAAATAACCAAGAAAGATGATGATGAAACTGGAAACCATAGACTATCGCGCCGCAGATGCTGCCGAGCGCTTTGTAGAATCCCTGCGCAGCACCGGCTTTGGCGTGTTGCGCAACCACCCTATTTCACAACAGCTGGTGCAGGATATCTACCGCGACTGGCAGGACTTCTTCAACAGTGAAGAAAAGCAGGCCTTCATGTTCAAGCCGGAAACCCAGGATGGTTTCTTTCCGGCGAGCATTTCAGAAACCGCCAAAGGCCATACGGTCAAAGACATCAAAGAGTACTTTCACGTCTACCCCTGGGGCCGCATTCCTGAGCAATTGCAGGACAATATCCTCACCTACTACCAAGAAGCCAATGCGCTGGCCGCCGAGCTTCTGGACTGGGTCGAGGCGCACTCGCCTGCCGAGGTGGCAGCCAACTACCGCACTGCGCTGTCGCAAATGATAGCCAATAGCCACAAGACGCTGCTGCGGGTGCTGCATTATCCGCCAATGACAGGTGATGAGACTCCGGGCGCCATTCGCGCCGCCGCCCATGAGGATATCAACCTGCTTACCGTATTGCCCGCCGCCAACGAGCCCGGGCTGCAGGTGAAAAGCCTCGACGGGGAATGGCTGGATGTTCCCAGCGATTTTGGCAACCTTATCATTAACATAGGCGATATGCTCCAGGAGGCTTCCGCCGGTTACTTCCCATCGACCACTCATAGGGTGATCAACCCGGAAGGTGCCGATATGAGCAAGTCGCGGATCTCACTGCCGCTTTTCCTGCACCCTCGCCCCGACGTTGTGCTGTCAGAGCGCTATACCGCCGACAGCTACCTGATGGAGCGCCTGCGCGAACTTGGGGTTATCTAGCGCCTGCGGGCGCTTTTTTCAGTTCGGAATGCTACAATAGCGCTCTTTTTTCAGTTTTCAGCAGGATAAGCAATAGATGGCGATTCAATGGTATCCGGGACACATGCACAAGGCCCGCAAAGAGATAGAAGAGGTGATGCCTCAGATAGATCTGGTGATCGAAGTGCTGGACGCCCGAATACCCTACAGCAGTGAAAACCCCATGGTGGCCAAGCTGCGCCAGGACAAGCCTTGTATCAAGTTGCTGAATAAGTCTGATCTGGCCGATCCCGAGATAACCAATCGCTGGATTGAGTACCTGGAGCAGGAACAAGGAGTGCGGGCGAAAGCCATCACTACCCTGCAACCTGCCATGGTCAGAAAGATCCCCGAGCTGTGCCGCAAACTGGTTCCCGTGAGCGAAGGTGCGCTCAAGGATATTCGCACCATGATCATGGGCATCCCCAATGTGGGCAAGTCCACCATCATCAATACCCTGGCCGGCCGGGTGATTGCCAAGACAGGTAATGAACCTGCGGTGACCAAGGCGCAGCAAAGGATCAACCTTAAAAACGGCATAGTACTGTCCGACACGCCGGGGATCCTTTGGCCCAAGGTGGACAATGAAGCCTCGGGTTATCGCCTGGCGGTCACAGGTGCCATCAAGGACACCGCCATGGAATATGAGGATGTGGCCCTGTTTGCCGCAGCTTACTTCCTGCATGCCTACCCGGAGGCGATGATGGAGCGTTATAAGCTGACCTCCCTGCCCGCCACCGACATCGAACTGCTCGAAGAGATAGGCCGCAGGCGCGGCGCCCTCAGAAGCGGCGGTCATATTGATTTGCACAAGGCCTCGGAACTGCTGTTACATGAGTTCCGCTCAGGGAAAATCGGCCAGCTGTCCCTGGAAACGCCGGAAATGGCCCAGGCAGAAGAGGTCGAAGTGGCCAAGCTGCTGGCGGAGAAAGAGGCCCTGAAGCAGGCAAAGAAAGAAGCCGACAGGCTGAAGCGCTCCGGCAAACGCCATCAGGGTTAAGTTTCCCTCAAGAAGCAAACTTAGCGAAAACGGGCCACCATTTGTGGCCTGTTTTTGTTTGTCACTTATCCGACCAATTATCCAACTAAATTCCGCATAAGCTTAATGTTAGTCCTTTGCAGAACCGCTCAACGCACTGGCGGGATACTCTTGGGCCTGGCGGCCAGGATCCGGGCAAACAGTCCGGCAATGCTCAACTCCAACAGATCCAAAACCTGCTCAAATCCGCTGTCGCCACCATAGTAAGGATCCGGGACTTCCCTGATGGGAGTATCGGCAAAGTCCAGCATCAAGGCCAGCTTGTGTTTGTAAATCTGCGGACAAGCCTCATCTAGGGCCTGAAGATTCTCACAATCGGCCGCCAGAATAAGATCGAAATGAGCAAAGTCCCGCGCGCACACCTGCCGGGCTTTGATCCCTGAAAAATCCAGCCCGCGCCGCTCACCGGCAGCGCGGGCGCGCCTGTCCGGCGATTCCCCTGCGTGATAACCTATGGTGCCGGCAGAATCCAACTCCAGTGTCAGTCCCATGGCCTGAGCCTTGGCCCGGGCTACAGCTTCAGCACTTGGTGAGCGGCAGATATTGCCCATACAAACCATCAAGATACGGTTGATTTCACCCTCATTAACACTTGGCACACTTTGAAATTCCACCTTAAGGTTCCTTATTGGCTGACACGGAAGGATTGAGTTCTGCATCCGGGTCGGCTGCAGAGACTTTTGCCTCAATAACCCCTGCCGGGAAGCTGAGTCGATAGTCGGATCTTACCCTAAGGAAGCGGGCAAACCTAGGCTTGCCGCCCGAGGTCAGCCCGGAGAAAGCAAAGGTCACCCAGGTTCCGGGAAGTGGCGGTGAAGCCCTCTCGGCATCGGTGAAACCTGTTCCCAGACGAAAGCTTACCCCAGCCTCGGTTTCCACCAGCAAGGCGCCCATCATACCTTGATACTTGCCCTTTCCCGGAAGTATCGCCAGCACTCGCGCCTCGGCATCTTCCACAGGTTTGAGTTTTAACAAGGCATCACTGCGCCCCGCCAGATACATGGCATCGATGCGGTGCGCCATCAGGCCTTCGCCCCCTTTGGCCACCACCTGCTGTAACCACAGATGTAACTCTTGCGTGCTGCTCAGACGCCGCTGCTCGATGACATAGAGATAAGGGGTCAGTTGGTGATACTGCTTGAACGCCTGATAACGTTCGGCAAAAGCCATTTTCAGCCCAGGGGCATCGAACAGATAAAAACCCAGCTGGCGCCAGGAGTCTGCTTCGCCTAAACCTCTGGCCAGCAGCGATGCAGTATCAAAGCTGTGATAGCCGCCCCAAAGCTCTCCTTCGAGTGCCACGGCAGGAAAGTCCTTCACAAACCAAATTGGTGCAGGAATCACTCTGCCCGAGCGGCTCAGCAAACGCCTGCCGTCCCATCTGGCGCGGACACCATCGAGTTTTTCACTGACAAGAAAATCCTTGATTTCGGCCTTTTGTTGTTGCCAACGACCGGCCAGCTCCGGGGCCGGTAATTCTCGTTCGGCGCCCGCCGGAAACGAGAGCAGAAAAGACAAGGCCAGCAGAAAAGTTTGCAGCAGTAACAGCATGGCCGAAAAACGTTTAAGGTATGCTGTTGTCGGTAAAGATTGCGGATATTGCATAAGCCCTCCCTGGCTATCGGCCAATTGCCTGCTACATCCTATAGCAGAGACCAAAACTACAAAGATCAAAACTACCAAGAGTATAGAAAGTCGTGGCGGTTATGGTGATAACTAGTGTAACGATTATCGAAACGGCCCTCCCCCTTTGCCAAACCTTCCGCCTTGGCATAATAACGGCCAAACACCCGTGGTAGGTGCAGTAACTGTTATATCAGCGGCAAGATGAGCTGCTATAATGCCGCCGCACCTTGGAAACCTCAGCGCCACTGCACTAATAGCCAAACTAGTCACGAGTGACCAACGCGAGGTCAATAAAGGAAGTGACAAGTTGCAACCCCATTAACCCAGGAACCTTTCACGGTTCAGCGGGTCTTTATACAGCAACCGGCCATAGCCACAGATCAAGAATTGAGAGAATATGAAACCCGCCAACAATCACGGACTGAAACGCATTTTCCGCGCCACCGGCTTTTCCATCAAGGGCTTATGCTCAGCCTGGAAACATGAAGCCGCCTTTCGTCAGGAAGCCGTACTGGCATTGTTAATGATCCCGCTGGCGTTATATCTGGATGTGGCCAAGACAGAAAAATTACTGCTGATAGCGACGGTATTTATCGTCATTATTACCGAGCTGTTGAATTCGGCCATTGAAGCCGTGGTCGACAGAGTGGGCGATGAAATCCACCCCTTGAGCGGCCAGGCCAAAGATATTGCCTCGGCGGCAGTCTTTATCAGCCTGTGTTTATGCGGCCTGACCTGGGCCGTGGTTATCTGGCCTCTGGTGTTCTAAAGCGCTTTGGTATGTTGATGCACGCTTTGGTATTTTGAATGCTTCAGTAAGGAAACCGGGCAAAGAATCAAAACGCTCAATGCCCGGCCAAATTTAGAACTGACTTCTGAGGTAGTTGACCGCTTGCAGTATCTGCTCCAGGCGGTCGTTGCCCGGCAAGTAGGCTACGTAAACATTGCGCCTGAGCGGTGTTTTATCATCAATCACAAACAGCTCCCCTTTCGCCAGATAAGGTTCAATCATGTTTTGCGGCAAAAATGCACTGCCGCCATTATTGAGCAGAAAGTCCAGCGCAATACGGGCCGAGCCGGTATGCAGTACAGGAATGGGTAACTCGGCATAATCTCTGGCATGTTGGATATTGAATGCCGTGCCCCAATCGACCTTGATGTAATGCCTGTCCGTCAGTTCATCGACGGAGGAAGCCGCCTCTGTGCTCACCAGATGCAGCGACACCTCCCCTATCTGCAACAGCTCGAACTCTTCCAGCTTAGGGGGATCAAAGGCAATGGCCAGATCCAGCGTTCGGTCCATCAACTGTTTGGTCATCGCCGCCGGTGCCAGAATTTCGGTGCGCAGCGCCACTCCGGCAAGCCCCTGATGTAAGCCTTGCATATATCCCTGCAGATAAGCGTCCCAGATATTGGGCGCCGCGCCGATAACCAATTGCACCGATTGGTGCTCGCTCAGTGAAATATCCTGTTTGGCTCGCTCCCAGGCGGTCAGTACCGCTTCGGCATGCGCCAGCATCCGCACCCCGGCCGGGGTCGGTTGTATGTTATTTCGCTGCCGTTCAAACAGCTCGACCCCGAGAATGCTCTCCAGCTGCTTCACCCTGAAAGATACGGCACTGCGGGTCAGATAGAGGTTTTCGGCGGCCTTCCCAAAATGGCGGGTATGGGAAACTTCCAGAAATGTCTTGAGTAAATCCGTGTCCATAAAAAATTCTTTATCGTCATAGACAAATTTTTTTGATTTATAAATCAATCATACTAGCCAATACTCTGCTTGCAAATCTCCTCAAGAACCATTTTGTAAGGAATATCGCCATGTTGACCACGACTCCTTCACCATCGGCACTGCAAAGTGCATCTATGCAACAAGCCGCCAATGAGAGTTTCGTCAGCGAACGCCGTTTCTATGACGACAAGAACTTCCCCAAAGGCTTTCGCCGCAGCGGGGATTTTACTTACAACGAAGCAGAATTACTCGAAAAACATGGCGTTGCCATGCAGGCTCTGGCGGAGGGACGCCAAGCCCCCCGGAATCCGGAGGAGAGTCATTTTGTTGAAGTTGTCCGCGGAAATTCCGCTCCCGGTAGCTTGTTGGAAAAGATCTGGGTAAAGTATGTCAAGTTGGCTTCTGGGAAGCCTTTCTACGCAGTAGTCGGCACCACTTTAGTGAAAAAGGCCGATGCTGAGTATATCGACGATATGATAGATGACGATGTTCAGGATGAGCCTGAACTTGAGGATGACCAATGAAAATTAGGGTTTGCGACTAAATGCGTGGTTGGATTTTATATAAAGAGACCGCGACTCAGCTAAAACCTGAATTGTATGAAATAAACCGATTGTTGGAGGCCGCCAAGGCCGACAATATCGAACTTGAGGTCTATGCTCCCGATGAGTTTGACCTCACAGTGACCCGAGAGGACAACAAGAGTATTTTACTGAACGGGCAACCAGTAGAGTTGCCCGATTTTATTATTCCCCGTATGGGCTCGGGTACCACCTATTTTGCCTTGGCGATTATCCGCCACCTGGAGCGTCTTGGTGTTTATTGCCTCAACTCTTCCAAGGCGATAGAAACCGTTAAGGACAAGCTGTTTTCCCAGCAACTGTTGGCTGAAAAGAATCTGCCAACGCCCAAGACCATGCTGGTGAAATTCCCGGTGGATGTTGACTTGGTTGAACGTCATTTGGGTTTCCCTGTGGTGATCAAGACACTGTCCGGCTCGCAAGGCAGCGGCGTGTTTCTGTCACACAAGGCACGTGAGTTCGATGATCTGATGCAGCTTATCGAGGCTACCAACAAGAATGCCAACATCATTCTGCAGGAGTTTATCTCCAACAGCCATGGCCGGGACTTGCGAGTCTTCACCATAGGTGGCCGGGTAGCGGGTTGCTACGAGAGACGCGGCCAAGAGGACAGTTTCAAAGCCAATGTCAGCGCCGGTGGCTCAGCCAGCCCCTTTGCGGTCACACCTGAAATCGAGTGGCTGGCAACCCAGACAGCCAACATACTGGATCTGGATGTTGCCGGGATAGATCTGCTGTTTGACAACGGTCACTACAAGATTTGCGAGGCCAACTCCTCGCCGGGCTTTGAAGGACTGGAGTCCTGTCTCCACCTGGATATAGCAGCACAAATACTGCACTTTATCCGTATCCGTTTGGGCATGTTCAACAAGGACTCCAAGAAAAGCGACAGCAGCGAGTCCGAGGCCTGATCCGAACACGAGCTTTAATAACAGACTGAAGCGCTCCTTTATGGGGCGCTTTTTTGTGGTAGATCATAAAAAACCACACATTTGTAAACATTCTATTCACAAAAACCATCATTCTGGTTTAGACTCTTTGCAGTCGCGCGGATTTTCAGCATTCGAAAATACAAGAAGTGTCATCCTGCAAACTACAGCCGGCAAGCACTCGAACCGCGCACGTGCCGATTTATCCCGGAAAAGGAATCTCTGAGAAGGCACTTGGATTATCTGAGTAACGAAAAGAGATTACCCATTGTTGACACCACACTCTATTAACAATTCAGGTTTGAGACTGTCGCTGACACTCGCCCTGCTCTGCTGCGCCACAACCCAAGCCCAAGCCGGTGAGTGGAGCTTGAATATTGGTGGTTTCTACTCTCAGTCCGACACCAATATGCAAGTTACCGATCCCTTGGTCGGCAACGATTTCGATCTGGATTTTGAGTCTGATCTGCAGTTGGCGGAAAACGAGTTTCTGCCTCTGTTTGAATTGGGATACCGTTTCAACGATAGACACCACATCTATTTTGACTGGAAACAACTGCACCGCAGCGCCGAAACTCAGGCGGTCAGTCGGCCATTTCAGATCCAGATTGACGATACTGTCTATGACGTCAAGGCCGGTGGCCAGCTGGGCACCACGCTCAATATCGATATTGCCCGCATCGGCTATGGCTATGATCTGTTTCAAGGCAACGGCTATAACATAGGGGTCAGTGTAGGGCTGCATACCATGTTCATTGAAAGCAGCTTCGAAGGTTCAATCGGGGCCTGTGCCACCTCAGAGCTCAGCGGCAATATCTGCAGCGCCCAGCCCATTCCCAGAGTGGTGGATGAAAGCGTTACCGCACCTTTACCGAATATTGGCCTCTTTGGTGACTATGAGCTGGCACCCGGTTGGCAATTTAATCTGCATGCCCAATATTTTTCCGTGCGCCTTGATGATCTCAAGGGCTCACTGGTCGATATCAGAGCCGGCATGAAAACCACCCTGAGTGATCGTTGGGACATCACCTTGGCCTACAACTATTACAAAGTGGATGTGGATGTGCGTCAGAGCGCATCGGACGCCGCGGTAAAAGTGGCCGACTACAACCTCTACTATAGTTTCATCGGCCCCATGTTATCGATCAGCTACCGTTTCTGAACTTGTTCTCCGCTTGACGATACAATCACGCTTTTTCCTGACGCTTTTTGCTGACGCTTTTTCCTGCCCCCTTTCCCTGACCATAGTCGCTTATTGGCAGCTCGAGTCAAAGCTGTCATCCACTATCTTTTGCCGACAATCACCAAGTATTCCAGTCCTCTCGCCTGCCAAGCCTCTCAAAAAGTGAGTTTGATAAAAATCCACTCTTGCTCACAGTTACGCATCTGATAATGGTTATCATTTAACAGAAAGGATGAGGGAGGAGGCAAAGATGAGTAACAAGCTGGCAGTCACAGGGCTGAATGATCCTATCGCCCAAACACTTTTTATCCCGCTCTATATGAAGTCGTGCCAATCCAAACTGAAAGATGCCTTCTTCTCCGATCCTTGGGCCTGCGCGCTTATCGAACAATTTGATTATGATTTCTCAAGTTTTGACCAATCTGTATTGAGCTCAGTAGGGGTCGCCATCCGCGCGGGTTACTTTGACAGACTCACGGCGGATATTATCGCTGCGGCGCAGTCCTGTGTTGTAGTCAACCTCGGAGCCGGGCTCGATGCCCGCTTTCAGAGGGTTCAAAAGCTGATGGGAAACACGATGGAAGACAAGGCCTGGTTTTACAACCTGGATCTGCCTGAAGTGATTGCCCTCAGAGAGCAGCTCCTTCCTGCGGACAGTTGTGAGACATGCATCAGTGCTTCTGTATTTGATAGCGATTGGATGGATGAACTCAATGCCCGTCATCAGGGCGCAACCTTTGTTTTTATTGCTGAAGGCCTGCTGATGTACTTCGACAATTGTCAGGTACAACAGTTGCTTCAAGAACTGGCCAGCCGCTTTCCTGGTTGCCATATTCTATTCGACGGTATCAGTCGCTGGATGAGGGACAATTCAGATAACCACGACAGCGTAAAATATGCCGGTGTCGGTTTTAAGTTGGCGCTCGACTCGCCACGGGAGATTGAGCAATGGCATGGAAAGCTAAAGGTGATTTCAGTCGCGCATTACGCCGATTTCAAAGAGTGGAAACGAGTGGGTTTCTTCAATTATCTGCTGTCCAAATACATTCCCAAATACTTCCACTCCAGTTTTCTGGTGCATGCCTGTGTCGAGCAGCCATAAAAATAAAGGCATTCAATTAATTACGCTTTCAAAGTGACAAGAAGCATGGACAGGTGTAACCCTTTTTGAGTCACACCTGCCACCAAACTCAGCGCTGATCCTGAGCCCGGCGCTTCTTGAAGTCCGAATCTTCAAGCCATTGGGGCCAGTCATTGTTATTGGCCAACCGCGCCAGGATATCGCTTATCAAGGCCAAGTCCTGCCGAACCCCATCCAGACTCCAGCTTGGGTCATAATCATCGGCTGCCTTATGATATTTGTGGGCAATATAATCCGGGTCTGTATCCCCCAAACTCATAAACAGCAAGCCGGGTACCCCTTCCTTGGCCAGAGCGAAATGGTCCGAGCGGAACATCAAGCCATTTTGCGGTCGGGGATCGGCCTTGACACTGCGTCCCTGCCCTTTGGCAGCATCATTCAAATACTGCTCCAGCTCTGACACACCCTGACCATAACGCAGGATGTAATCCACGCCTTTACCCATATTCATGCCATCTATATTGAGAAATGCCACCAGCTGCTTGGTGGGAACCGGAGGATTTTCGGCAAAGTACTGGGCACCAATGAGTCCGGTTTCCTCGGCAGTAAAAGCGCTGAACAGAATCGAGCGTTTCGGGGCATCAATGCCCTTTTGCTGTTTGAAGTGCTTTGCCAGTGCCAGAACACCGGCCACACCTGAGGCGTTATCCACAGCGCCGTTGAGCACCACTTCCTTGCCATCTTCAAAGGTCTTTCCCAGGTGATCCCAGTGAGCGTGCATCACCAAGTATTCATTTTTGTGCTCGGTTCCAGGCAACAGGGCCGCCACATTGTGGGATTGCGCCAGTTCTATCTTGTTGTTCAAGGTCAGATTGGCCTTGAGTTTCAACGGCACCGCCTTGAAGCCTTTATTGACCGCCTGTTGCTTCAAGGTGTCAAAGTCCAGACCCGCCTGGCTGAACAGCTTCTTGGCGCTATCGTGCTGGATCCACCCCATCACGCCAACCGATGATGCGTTATTGTCTTTATCCACGAGGGTGTACTTGGTATTGGTGTTGCTGTTACGCACCACCCCCCAACCGTAAGCGGCGGGCGCAGTTTCATGCACAATAAACACGGCTTCGGCGCCCTGGCGGGCCGCTTCTTCATATTTATAGGTCCAGCGACCGTAATAGGTCATGGCATTGCCCTTGAATACCTGGGGATCCTGAGTGGCAAAGCCGGGATCATTGACCAGTACAATCAGGGTCTTACCACGAACATCCAAGCCTTCAAAGTCATTCCAGCCGTATTCCGGGGCATTGATACCGTAGCCGACAAATACCACCTCGCTGTCTTGCAGCTGCACCTTGGGTGTCACTCTTTGAGTGCGGGCAGTGAACTCCTCGCCGTTGCTGAAACTCATTGAGCCCAGCTTTAACTGCATATTCTGATCTGCGGTGATCCTGGCCATGGGAACGGCTTGCAGGTAACTGTTGCCAAACCCGGGCTCAAGCCCCATCTCCTTGAAGGCCTCGGTAAGGTAATCCAAGGTCAGCTGTTCACCGGTCGACAGAGGCGCACGGCCTCCAAAAGCATCGCTGGCAAGGGTTTTCACATCCTGGCGATAGCTGGATTCATCCAGTTCAAAGGGGGCGGCCAACGCCAGAGCCGGCGTTAACAGTGTGGCCAACAGGCCACACACAGAGGTAAATTTCACGACTTCATTCCTTGCTATTATCTATTTTGTTCAGCCATTGTAACAGCGGGGCAGCATTCGGCAATCAGCGCAACAAGGTGACATTCTGTGAGCCTTTGGATCCACAAGCGGCTTAATTTATGTCAAGCTGAATAGGTAATTGCATTGACAATGAGTTCCCCTATGACCATGACTCTGCTTCAACAAGCCGCCCAATACCTGAAAAAAGCCTTGCCGTTGATGTTAAAACATCAGATACCGACAACGCCGGTCAACTATGCGCTCTGGTATGCCTATGTCAGCGAGCGCAACCCGGCACTCAATGCCAGCCTGGATGAAGCCGTCAGCCAGTACAACACCTGTCCGCCCTCCACGGCGGAACTCCTCTACCGTCATCATCTGGCCCCGGAAGATGAACTGGATGTCAGAGATATGCGCCAGAGTATGGAGGCGATAGCGACCGAGCTGTCTCAGTCACTCAAGGATACCAGCTGCGATGCCGACAGTTTTCGCGCCAAAATCGAGCGTAACTTTGGCCTTATCAGCCGCTTGGATCAGGACGCCATGGATCTTGAGCAGGTAATGGGCATGGTCCGAGCCCTGGTGAAAGACTCGGATGATATTCGCAGCAGCACGGATTATTTGAGCTCGCAACTGAGCAAGGCCCAGCAGGAGATAGACAGTCTGCGGCTACAGCTGCAAAACACCGAAAAAGACATATTGTTTGATGCCCTCACCGGCTGCCTTAACCGCCGTGCCTTCGATGCCGACTTCGATAGCTTGTTGAGTCAGTCGCCGAAGGGCTGCTGCCTTATTCTGGTGGATGTGGATCACTTCAAGCGTTTCAACGATGAATATGGGCATCTTTTGGGGGACCAGGTGCTCAAGGCGGTGGCCAAGCGTCTGCAGGATAGTTGCCGTGACGGCACCAAGTTGTATCGTTTCGGTGGTGAAGAGTTCGCTATTCTGGTGCCGACCAGTCAGCTGAGAGTGGCCCGCCAACTGGCCGAAGCCATGAGACGGGCACTGGAGAAGGTTAGCGTAAGAGACAGGCGCAAAGGCCAGCTCCTCAGCAATATCAGCGCCTCCTTCGGGGTTGCCGAGTGGCAGCAACTGGATACCCGCCAATCCCTTACCGAACGCGCCGACACCTTGCTCTATGAAGCCAAGCGTTTGGGCCGCAATCGGGTGATGCCGATATCAGGCTGAAACCGCCAGTGTCTGCAAGGCTTCTGCCTGCACCACAAATCTGAGCTCGGCGCCGCCGCTCAGGCTGTCGAAGGGATAACAGGTGATCAGCGTCAATAGCCGCTCATCACTGCCCATCAACCAACGTGTCTCAGATTCATGCACAACTGCGGTAGCCCGTATTCGATAAAAATGGATCTGGCCGTCCATGCCCTGCAAGCGGATCTCCTGCCCCACCCTGGCCCCGGCCAGAATCGCGAAATGGGTATCCCTGTGACCAGCAATCACGGTATTGCCTGTCTCTCCGGCGCCGGCTCCCGAGAGCATCTGCGCCGGTCCAAAGGCCAAGTTACGGCCACTGGCCCCGGCCAGCACATAGAGTGGCTCATGCTTGCCTATCCACAATTTGGCCGTGGGGTGGGTATCGGCCCAGGACCAGGGTTTGTGTGCCTGGCCGTCCGCCAGACTCTTGGCCCAGGCCTTTTCAATCAAAAACTGGGCGAACATGGCTTTGGCTTGCATATATCCTCCTTTAAACAGCATGGCCGAACCTGCCACAACCAGAACAACTATCACTATTGAGCAGATATCGCTAAAACGCCCCCTATTGACCGAGGGCATAGCGCCTGCTGTCAGGGCCTGCTCAGCCTGGCTCATCGCCCAGCCCCCTCACAAGCACGGCGGCCAAAAGCCCTGGGGAAAGCCGCCAGCATCAACGCCGCCAGCAAACTTGCCAACCCCAGCAGCAACATCAGCCGGCTGTCGGTGGCGGTCTGCGGCAACTTACCCTGCCAGCCCTTGGGCGCATGACTGGCCACTTGCCCTTCCCGGGTCGCCGCGGCGTCCGGATTGACCGGGGTGACATCCACTGCCACCAGGCTGGTGTACGGACTGACCAAGTGGTACTTCAGCGACAGCGCTGTGACCTGGCGTTCAATGCGTTCACTGTTGGCAGCATCTTTGGCCAGCTCCAGCGCGGCTATCTGTTTTCTGGCCCAGATAAGATCCAGCCCTTTGGGATCAGCCTTGGCATTGAGCGCCAGCTCCTGCTGCCAGAATTGGCCATCGATAAGACCGGATACGATAACTGCCTTGTGGGCATTGCTACGCTGTTTGATGCTCACCAATACCGGCTCACCCTGATAGAGATCCGGAATTTGTGCCGGCCAGTAATCCGGCACTGTGCCGTCAGGGTAGCGCAGCGACACATCTGTGATCCTAGGAGCGGAGATTTTTTCCAGCAAGGCAACCACCTTTTGCTCCACCTCCTGCATCTTGCCTATATAGGTAAAGCTGCCACGCCCCAGCTCTGCGGCGCGCTGCATAAAGTGGGAGTTGGGGGCACTGCCTATGCCTACGGTAAACAGGCGGTTTTCGCCGAGCCTGTCTTTAATCAGTTCAAATAGCGCCTGTTCATTGCCTACGGCGCCATCCGTCATGAAAATCACTTGCCTGAGCGCCTTACTCTCACCTTGCGAACCAATGTTATTTTGAGCGGCAAAATCATTATTCAATGCCAGCTCAAGCGCCTTGGCCATCTCGGTACCACCGTTGGCTTCCAGGGCGCGAATAAACTGCTGCGCCCAACCTATATTGTGGGCCGTCGCCGGCAAAGAGTTGGCCGCCATGGTTTGCACTGCAGAGTTGAATTCAACAACATTGAAACTGTCCTCCGGTTTGAGACTGCTCAAGGCATACAGCAATGCCTGTTTGGCCTGAACTATTGCATCTCCCCCCATGGAGCCCGAAGTATCTATCACCAGAATAAGCTCCCTGGGCAAGGGCTTGGCCACCTCTTTGCTCTGTGGAGGCATCAACATCAATAGACTGTATTCATCCCTGGCAGCTTGGCCTTCGGCCTGCGCTAAAGAAGGTGCTGGGGTATGGGTCTGGCCTTGCTGGCTGAACAGCGCCGCTGCGGGCTTGGCGCCCGTATCCGCTTGCCATTGCAACACAAAGTCGCTGTCGGCCTTGGTATTGTCTTGTTGCAGCTGCACCCGAATACGGCCATCACTCAGGGTTTGTTGAGAAATAGCATGATAAGGGGATTCCAGCGACAGCAAGGGAAAACCAGCATCCAGGATAATATCCAAACTGAGACGATTCTCCTGGCCACCGCTTTGCGCTTGGGTGCTTATAGGCTCAGAGCTTTCGCTATCTGTACCGGCAAACATCTTTTCAAGGCCCGCGGCTTCAATCACAGGGCTCAACAACCGCGCCGCCTCTTCCACGCCCTTGAAGCTTTGCAGCATGCTTTGAGGCAGATAACGGGGCGTGTGGGTCATGGGAAAGCGCAGGCTGAACTGACCATCACGGTAATCCAATGCTTGCTGGTAGCTGAAGCTGACTTTAAGGGTTTCCCCCGGGGCCAAATTAGCCACCTGAGTGGTGAACAGGTTGGGCCGCTCCTGACTCAGTAAACTGGCGCGCTTGCCCTGAGCCTTGGCCTGCTCAAAAGTGCGCTTGGCCTCTTCCTTTGGTTGAATAACCCCCTCGATGATCCGCTCACCTATTCTCAGCTGCATGCTGTCCACCGCCGCCTCATTGGGCAGCGGGAACAGGTAACGGCCGTGGATCCACTCCTGGCTATCATTGGTGAATGACTGGGTGACGCTGACTCTGTTACTCCAGCCGCTGATGCTCATGCTGACTTCGGTTGCCAGTGCCGGGGCCTGGGTGTCGCCGAAGGCGAGCACCCCGGCACCTGGCCACTGCGGGTTATCAATCAGTTGAAGGGTACTTTCCTGAGCCTGGGCACTTGCAGGCTCTTCGGTAAGTTGGGGGCCATTCTCGGCCCAGGCTTCAACCGAGCTCACCAGGTTAAACACCAGCAGTGCCAGCAGGGCAAAGCCTGAAAATTGCAGGGCGTTAACGGCCCTGCATAAATAAGTATCAGAATCGCTGTGACTGGCGGCGGGCATTCTCTGAAACTGCTCGTTTTCCTGCCGAGGGATATCCATATTCATTTTGTCGCTCCCTCTCAATTACTGCTTTGTTGATTGGCTGCCAGAGCAGCTCCCTGAGTCTGCAATTTCAGCGTGACCCGACGGTCAAAGAAGTCGCTCTCGCGGCTCTGTTTGGCACTGAGGGGTGAACTGGCGCCAAAAGCCTGGGTTTGCAAACGCTCTTCGGCAACGCCTTGGCTAACCAAATAACTTTTCACCGCCTCGACCCGCTGCTCGGACAGCGTCTGGTTGTAATCAGAATTACCGCGGCGATCGGCGTAACCGGTCAGATCCAACATCAGCTCAGGCGACAGGCTCATGGCATAGGCCAAATCGTCCAGCTGGCGGGCAAAGTGGGGTTCGATTTCGGCGGTGCCGGTACGAAACTGCACATTCATACCCACTATCAACTCTTCGAGCTGAGCAGCCCGGTCGCGGGAAAGCGCATTGAGGCGACTCTGGGCATCGGCGTATTGCAACGATAACTCCTTCAGCGCTCGCTGCTTCTCACTGAGACTCGCCAGTTGTTCGGTTTGCTCGGCCAGCTGTTGCTGCTGACTCTTGAGCTGCTCGTCATCGCCCACAGACTTACCCACTATGCCGCCGGTGAAGGCACCGATAACGGCCCCCACAGGCCCCCCAACCACGGCGCCCAGCAGTGCGCCTGTGCCAAAGCCAACCAACTCTTCGTTGTGGTCTCTCTCCTGAGTCGGTAAGTTTGGCTGGCTGTCGGCGTGCGCCAGAGAAGAAGTCAGCAACAGTGATGCCATGATCAGGGAGGCTATGGGGGTGGGGGTCTTTTTCATCATCTCGATTCCTTTTGTCTTGTAGAGCCTGCTGCCCAGTTGGCAGCGTTCCTCGTCGTTGAGATGATTAAACCCCATTTAAATGGCAAGTCTGGGGAGCAAAAATGGCACTTTGGCTATCAATTGTGGCAACAAAATGGCAATTGGAAGCGATCGCTTTTTTCACGGCTAAAATCCTGTATAGTCACGGCTATTCACGGCTCGGCAGGAACAAGAGGCAGATGAAACGCATTGCCATAGTGGAAGATGAAGCTGCAATAAGAGAAAACTACAAAGATGTGCTGCAATCACAGGGTTACTCTGTGCAGACTTACGCCAACCGCCCCGAGGCCATGCAGGCCTTCAACACCCGCTTACCGGATCTGGCCATTATTGACATAGGTCTGGAGCATGAAATCGATGGTGGCTTTACCTTGTGCCAGTCGCTGCGGGCGATGTCGGGCACCCTGCCGATTATTTTTCTCACCGCCAGAGACAGCGACTTCGATACGGTTTGTGGCCTGCGTCTGGGTGCCGATGACTACCTGAGCAAAGATGTCAGTTTTCCCCATTTACTGGCGCGGTTGGCGGCGCTGTTTCGCCGCTGCGAACTCGCCGGCAGCAGCGCTCCGGCCGACACCCTGATGGAGCGCGGCGCCCTCACCATAGATGCCAACCGAATTCAGGTATATTGGCAACAGCAGCCGATTGAATTGACAGTGACCGAATTCTGGATGGTGTACGCCCTGGCCAAACATCCCGGCCATGTGCGCAGCCGCACCGAATTGATGCAGGAAGCCAAGATTTATGTCGATGACAGCACTATTACCTCCCATGTAAAGCGGATCAGGCGCAAGTTTATCGCCGCCGATCCGGCCTTTGACTGTATAGATACCGTCTATGGCATGGGTTATCGCTGGGATCCCGAATCTTGAAGTTTCCCTCCTATCACCCGCCAATAGGCCTCAGAACCAAGACTCTGGTACTGTCGCTGTTTTTGCTGTGCCTGCCCTGGCTTGGCTATCAGTATGTGTGGGAGATGGAGAAATATCTGCGTCACGGCCAGGAGAAAACCCTGGAAGGAACCACTCAGGCCCTGGCTACGGCGCTGCATGAAAGACCCAGGCTGTTCGACAGCCAGGCCAGTTTCCTCAATCAAGTGGAAAAGGGCCGCGATCTCTACGCCTACCCGCTCAACGGCCCCATTCAGCTGGATGGCCGCCTCAATGATTGGGAAGCTTACCGCCATCGCGCCATGACCTATGGCGAAGAACACACCCTGATGCGCTTGAGTGACAGCCAGTCAACGCTGAGCTTTACCCATATGGTAGGTAAATATGGCGGCTACCTTTACGGCTTTTTCGAGGTAACAGATCCAAAGGTGATTTACCGCGGCCGCAACAGCCTGAGTGTGGATCGCAACGACTATCTGGCTATCGCCACCCTGGCCCCGGATGGCCGTTTTCGCCGCTACACCATAGCCAACAAGCACGATGGCTGGCTCAGCGCCTTCGAGTTGCCTGAAAATCCAGCGCTCAGCGCCCCGGTGACACCAGAGGTCCGCATTCAGGGCCAGTGGTTGAAAACCGATAAGGGTTACAATATTGAACTCAGAATGCCGCTGGAGATGGTGGGCAGTAAACTCAGTTTTGCCATTCATGATGTCAACGACAAAAAGAGCCGCAGGCTCGAAGCCATAGTTGGTACCTCGGCCACTGACCGCGCCGACAAGCTGGGGACGGTTCTGGTACCATCACCGGAAATTGAAAGTATTATCAAAGGTATGGGGCATAACAGCTCGCGGATCTGGGTGGTGGATGTCCATGGCCGGGTGCTGGCCAAGTCGGGCGATATTCGCGCCGATTCCAGTGTCTGGACCCGCTCGGTCGAGGAGGAGCGGCAACCGGAAAGCTTCTTTGGCAAACTGGAACACGACTATCTACACCCCATCTACTACACAGTGCTGACCAAGCCACCTATGGATTTTATCGACTCACTGCAGGACTCGACCGAACTCGGCGGCAGCCATATTCGCCGGGCGCTGAATGGCCAGATGGCCTCCACCTGGCGCCTGACACCGGATAACAAGGCGGTGGTGTTGGCGGCGGCCAGCCCCATCTGGATTGACGATAAGGTGATGGGCGCCGTGGTTGCCGAGGAAACCACCCATGGTATCCGTACCCTGCGTAACCGGGCACTGGAGAAGCTGTTCAATGTGATCCTGACCGTGATGGCCATGGGAACCCTTGCACTGTTTGTGTTTGCCTCCGGGATCTCCAGCCGCATTCGCAAACTCAGGGATCAGGCCGAGCGCGCCATCGACAGCCAGGGGCGGGTTCGCGACACCATTCCACCTTCAAAAGTGCGCGATGAAATTGGCGATCTGTCGCGCAGTTTTGCCAATATCGTCAACCGATTGGGGCAATATACCCACTATCTGGAAAACATGTCCTCACGGCTATCCCACGAATTGAGAACCCCGGTGGCCGTGGTGCGCAGCTCGTTGGAGCACTTGAGTCTGCAGCAACTGGACAAGGACACGGCCAAGTACGTCGACCGCGCCCAGGAAGGGGTCAACCGCTTGTGGCTGATCCTCGCCAACATGAGTGAAGCTACCCGGCTCGAGGAGTCCCTGTCCCAGGCCGAGATAGATGAATTCCCGCTGACCAAGGTAGTGGCAGGCTGCGTCGCCGGGTATCAGATGACTTACAAGGAACAAGGTTTCGTGCTGGTGTTGCCGGATGAACCTTTGACCATGCGCGGCGTGCCTGAATATATCGCCCAGCTGATGGATAAGCTGGTCACCAACGCCATTGAGTTCAGCAAAGCCGATACCGATATCCGCATCAGCCTAAAGGTGCAGGGCAAACAGGCCCTGCTCAGGGTGGAAAACCAAGGGCCACTGTTACCGGAAAACATGACCGAGCAGATCTTCGAGTCCATGGTCTCAGTGCGGCCACAAACGATGCAGTCCAAACCTCATCTGGGACTGGGACTTTATATCGCCAGGCTTATCACCGCCTTCCATGGCGGCCATATCAGTGCCAGCAACCTGAGCGACGGCTCAGGTGTCGAAATTCGGGTCAGCCTGCCGCTGCTTTAAGCCGCAGGCAACTTGAACAAGTCTCAAGCCCGCCGCACTGGCAATGACACGATTCAATGTTAATATGCCTCAAAGGGGCGCTCGCCCCGCCATCACAGACAAGAGTTGCATCCATGAAGAAAGCCACCAAGCTGGTCTCACTCGGCCGGGACAAAAAGTGGAGCAAGGGAGTGATCAATCCTCCCGTGTTTCGAGCATCAACCGTCGTATTTGACAGCATGGAACAGATGCGCCACGCCACGGCCAATCGCGCCAAAGGGGAGATGTTCTATGGCCGCCGCGGCACCCCGACTCACTTTGCCTTTCAGGCGGCCATTGCCGAACTCGAAGGTGGTTTTGGCACTGCGCTCTACCCTTCAGGCTCTGCGGCCATCAGTGGCGCCCTGCTGTCTTTTCTGGAGGCCGGTGATCACTTGCTGATGGTAGACAGTGTCTACGAGCCCACCCGGGATCTGTGCGACAAGCTGCTCAAGGGGCTGGGGATTGAAACCAGTTACTATGACCCCTTGATTGGCACCGGTATCCGCGATCTTATCCGCCCCAATACCAAAGTGCTGTTTCTGGAATCTCCCGGCTCCATCACCATGGAAGTCCAGGATGTGCCGACCCTGTGCCGCATCGCGCATGAGCATCAATTGGTCACCATGCTGGACAACACCTGGGCCTCCCCCATCAATTGTCGCCCGTTTGAGATGGGCGTCGATATCTCGATTCAGGCCGCTACCAAGTACATAGTGGGTCACTCGGATGTGATGCTGGGTACGGCGACCGCCAATGAAGCACACTGGGATACCCTGAGGGAGAACAGCTATCTCATGGGCCAATGCACCTCTGCAGACGATATCTTTCTGGCGGCCAGGGGCCTGAGAACCCTGGGGGTGAGAATGGCGCAACATGAAAAAAATGCTCTCAAAGTGGCCAATTTCCTGGCGCAGCGCCCGGAAGTGGATCACCTGCGCCACCCGGCGTTTACCAGTTGCCCGGGGCACGAGTTTTTCCAGCGTGACTTCAGCGCCGCCAACGGCTTATTTTCCTTCGTGCTCAAAGAGGGTAACCGCCAGGCGATGACCGCCTTCGTCGAAGGGATGGAGCACTTCAAGATGGGATTTTCATGGGGTGGCTTCGAGAGTCTTATTCTGGCGATATCCGGCATAGAGAAATTGCGCACGGCAACCCAGTGGGACAGCAGTAAGCCCCTGGTGAGACTGCATATAGGTTTGGAAGATCCGGACGATTTGATTGCCGACCTCAAGCGAGCCTTCGAGCGTTATCACGCCGCGATGCAGGCTTAATCAGCAAAAAGCCCGCTTGAATGCGGGCTTTTTAAGCTTATCGCTGTTAGCGTCAGTCAAAGTCCAGCTCATCTGCCGACACTCCTACGCCCAATTCACGGGATAAGGCCATCTGCTCACGAATATCCTCTATTCGCCTGCGTGCAGCGCTTATCCGTATGTCTTTTTTACTGACCCGGTTATTGGATGTCAGTGTTCCCTCTTGGGCCGCTTCGCTCTTGCCTCTACTCACAGATTGATTAAATGACATGTTCTTCCCTTAACTTCACGCCGGTTCTCTCCAGCTGTCTCAAGAGCGCTTCCTGCTCACTTGGGGCAAAGCCGGTAACCCGGAGTTAAAAACGACACATCCGGTATTAAACACACCGGCAACCCTCACATCATGCATTATTAAAGAGCCCGTTCCTATCGGAAAGTTCCCTTATTTTAATTCCGTTCAGGAAAAACTCAGGCGTATAAAAAATAAACAAGTGCAAACGCTCAATTAATTAACGCACGGCACACCTTATAAAGGCATAGAAACATTTGCTTACTATTATCAGTGATACAAACTTGTTTAAATAAAAACATATATTTAACAATGTATTTTAAAGAGCAATAAGATCAAAAATAACATATTGATTTTAAATAGATTAACCCTTAACCTTTAGTTGTTTTATAAATGTTAATTTTAAATTAATTTTAAATTAATAAAAATAGACAAGTGTTGCCAAATCTAGGTTTAAATTGAATCATATCTTTGTCACTGAAACATTTGACAAACAAAATAAAAACATTGCCACGCAAGGCAATTTACAATAATAATCAAGGAGAGAGATATGACATCCATATCTACAACAGCCAAGGCCGTTCGCTTCGGTCTTCTGGCTGCTGCAACCAGTATTGCTTGTACAGGTTTCAGTTATGCTGAAGATAAGCCTGAAACATTTGAACGTATTGAAGTCACAGGTTCAAAAATCAAGCGTATAGGGGAGATAGCACCAACACCCGTCACAGTGATCACAGGCGATGGCCTTATCGAAGCAGGTGTTACCAACGTAGCAGATCTGCTGCATAAGATGCCTAACACTCTGGTTGGTCTGTCACCGGAAACCACCAACAACACTGTTTTTGCCAGTGGTCTGAATAACACTGACCTGAGAGGACTGGGCTCCGACCGTACTCTGGTGCTGGTTAACGGCCGGCGCTTTGTAGCCGGCTCGCCAAGCTCAGGCGCCGTGGATTTAAACAACATCCCAACCGCCATGGTTGAGCGTATTGAAATTACTACAGGTGGCGCTTCTGCAGTTTATGGCTCTGATGCCATTGCCGGGGTGGTCAACATAGTGACCAAAACCAGTTTTGATGGCTTGGCTATCGATGCTTCTACCACCCGTCCTACCGAAGATGGTGGTGAAGAGGAATACGCCTCGCTGACTTTCGGCTCTGACTTGGGTAAAGCCAACTTTGTGACCAACATCAGTTGGTCACGTCAGGGGCAGATTTCATACATGGACAGAGAGTTCCTGCGTGAAGCGCCGATTGTGGTTCGCAATCAGAATGCCAATGGCCCGAATGATCCGCAGGCAGTAATGTGGGGCTATGGTCAACAGGTACTGGCTTCATACAGCAAGACAGGAACTTTTGTCTCCAACGGCACCCGTTATACCTTCAGCGATGACGGTCAAATTCGGCCAATGGATCTGGGTCAACCACTGCCGCCGCTGACCAGCGGCCGGGTGGACTATCTCGGTGGTGAAGGCTACAACTTTGCCGAGAACTCTTTCATCAAGACACCACTGGACAGGATCAATTTCTTTACTGTGATGAACTATGACATCAATGATGATCATAAATTTACCATGGAGGCCAACTACACCAAGTCTGAAGCCTATGGTGAAAGTTCACCTGCATTCCTCAACTTCCGTCTGTACGATGACAATGCCCTGCTCTCACCCGAAGCGGCGGCTTTGGTGACGGCCGGCGAATCCACTGCTGGCGCCGGGGTAAACGTAGGCTATCTGGCATCTGATTTCGGCAACCGTAAATACAGTCAGGACAGAACCACAGCGCGTTTGGCACTGGGTGTTGAAGGTGCGCTGTCCGATACCTGGTCCTATGACGTTTACGCCACTGTTGGCCATGTTCAAGCCGACACCGAATGGTATGGCGAAATGTTCGAGCAGCGCTTCTATGACGCTGTCGATGTGATTAAAGATACCGACGGTAATCTGGTATGTCGTGACGAATACGCCCGAGCCAATGGCTGTAAGCCTCTGAACGTATTTGGCCGCGGCCAATATGATGAAGCCGCCTACAACTGGGTCAGCACAGATGCCATTCGCCGCTCATCGATAGATCAATACGTCGCCGGTGCCTCTGTCAGCGGCGATCTGTTTGAACTGCCAGCCGGCTTTATCGCAGCGGCATTCAGCGTTGAATACCGTAAGGAAACGGCTGAAACCCTACCGGATCCGGCAATGCGTGAAGGTTTGCTGTTCAACAACCAGTCTCAACCACTTTATGGTGAGTTTGATGTGACCGAGGCATCAGCCGAATTGTCCATCCCGCTGCTGCAGGATGTGATGTTGGTGCAGGATCTGACGCTGGAAACCGCTTTCCGTTATATGGACTACTCCTCCTCCGGCTCTGATACTGCCTGGAAAGTGGGTATCAACTGGGCGCTGAATGATGATCTGCGCATCCGTGCCAACCGTTCCAAGTCTGTACGGGCACCTAACATTGCCGAACTGTACACCCCATCCAGCCAAACCTTCCGCACGATCAACGATTATTGTGCTGCCAGCTTCAGGAACAGGATCAACCCTGATTACCTGGACAATGTGTTGGCCAACTGTGCGGCTCAAGGGATCCCGACCGACTTTGAACCATCCCAGGACTGGTACGGTTCAACTCGTCCAGGCTTTATTGTGGGTAACCAGGACCTGAAAAACGAAGTTGCAGACGACATCACTCTGGGCTTTGTGTACACCCCGTCTTACCTGGAAAACTTCAGCCTGACGGTGGATTACTGGAAGTTTGACATGGAGAATGTGATCAACAGCTTCAACGGTGCTGAAGTGGTCAAGTACTGCTATCAGTCCAGTACCATAGATAATGACTTCTGTCCTTTGCTGGAACGTGATCCCGATACCCATGAGATAGTGAACTACTATGAGAAGCCGGTTAACTCGGCATCCAGTATCACTTCAGGTTTCGATATTGAAGCCAACTATCGCCTTGAAACCAGCTTCGGTGACTGGGGCTTCCGCCTGTTCAGTACTTATCTGGAAGAGCGTTCATTCAACTCTACCGGATTCGCCGATGATGAAGTCAAGGAAGTGGGTGAGCAGGAGCGTCCACGCTGGCGTCACCGCTTCACCACAGACTACACCTACAATGACTTCTCTGCCGTGCTGACAGCCAACTATCGCAGCGGCACTGTGCTGGACAACGAATGGTCACCCAATCAAAACAACTATAACGACATCCCGTCTTATACCACTTTTGATTTGACCAGCCGTTACAACATCACAGATGCATTGCAGGTTCGCGCTGGCATACTCAACATGTTTGACCGCACCCCACCTCGCCAGCCAGGCGTATATAACCAAGGTGCTTACTACGACATGCTGGGTCAGCGCATCACCCTGGGTGTGAATTACAAGTTCTAATCCAGTAGCAACCCCAAAAAAGCCTCGATTTCGAGGCTTTTCTTTTTTATATCTTGACCTATCAGTTTACCGCCTTGGGCCTTGGCTCATAGGCATCGGTTCCCCACAGCGGCACAGTGGACAGGGCGTGCTTGTGGCTGCCGTTGGTTTCTTTGGTGGAATAGGACAGATACAGGAGTGTCTGGTGTTCGCTGTCATAGATACGCCTCACCTTGAGGCTCTTGAACAAGATGCTCAAGGACTCGGTAAACACTATCTCGCCCTTCTTCCCCAGTTCGATACTGGCCAGTTGCGCCTTGGTTATCGGTCCTGTCTGGCGACAGCTGATACTCATATCCGATGGGTCGGCAAAATCCAGATTGGCCTCTATGCGGCTGATATGACAGGTAACACCGGGCAGTTTGGGATCTGTCTTGGCATCTATGATCACATCTTTGGTGGTAAATACGCCCAGGCTGACCTTACCCACATCATCGCCGCACCCGGCGAGCAAGCCTGTTGCCGCAGTCACGACTAAGGCGGCCAAGAGTGGCGTTTTTTTCAGTGCCATGAAGAGTCCTCTTTCAATTAAAGTGCAATTTAACGGTACAGGCGCTCGGCCCAGCGGGTCAAGCCGGCCACCACTGAGCCGAAGTGATCGCCACTGACCAAAGCCACATCCGGGAAACGCGCGCGGATCTGCTCGGTAATATACGGGCTCTTGGCGCTGCCACCTGTGAGATAAATGACATCCGGCTGACATCCCCCTTCCGCCAAAGCCTGGGTGATAAGCTTGTGCACCGTTTCGAGCGATTCATCGATGGCGGCCACAAAGGTGGCGGCATCGACATTCACACTCAAGGGCTGCGGTTTGGGCGCTTCGACAAAGCCTATATCCATAGCGGCTTGCTTACTGTCGCTCAGGGCGATTTTAAGCTGCTCGGCACTACGTACCAAACGATAACCCAGCTGATCTTTTTGCACCTTCAATAAGCGCGCAAGTTTCGCCTGCTCTTTGGCATCCCGTTGCAGCTCTTCAATCAGCTTGCGACTACTCAAGGCAGAGAACTCCCGCTGGGCACTGACATCGTTGACGGCGACCGCGTTCCAGAAGGGTTGCCTTGGCATAGGCTTGCCTGTGATCAGCGCACTGCCGAGCCCCAAGTGCGGCATAAAACCGGCCATTGCCAAGGCGATATCCAGATCGTTACCCCCTACCCTTTGACCACTGTGGCCCAGGCAGTCGTCACTGCGATCTTTCTTGTCCTTAAGCTCGGGCCCCATACGCACAAAGGAGCAGTCGCTGGTACCGCCGCCAATATCCACCACCAGCACCCGCTGCTCCCGGGTGAGTGTCGACTCAAACTCAAGGGCTGCCGCCATAGGCTCATACAGAAAAGCCACATCGGTGAACCCGGCGCGCCGGGCCCCCAGAGTCAAAATGGCCTCGGCTTGCTTGTTGCTTTGCTCGCCGCCAATGCCCTGAAAGTTAACCGGTCGCCCGATCACCACCTGGGAAATAGCCTGTTTCAGGCTCTGCTGCGCCCGGGTATGAATTTCCTGCATCATCAGGGTGACGATATCTTCAAACAGCGCCATCTGATTGCTGAGCAGGCCCGAAGCGCCGAGGAAGGACTTGGGCGAGCGAACATAGAAGCCCTCTTCCGGCATCTCCATATAGGTTTCAATCGCCTGATTGCCGATGAATACCGCTTGCTCGTTGGCAAGCAAATCCAGTTCCAGGCGTGCCGTTCGGGCGCGACTCAGCTCGGCGGCGCGTTTGGGTTTGAAATCAGCCTGGGCCGCCAAAGGCAAGCGCTGCAGCACAGATTCGGAAATGAGTTCCCGCTCCATGGCATAAATGGTCGACGGCATATAGTTGCCATCCTCGGCCAGAGGCAAGAGCCGGGTCTGGACCCCATCCATCACACCAATGGCGCAGTTGGCACTGCCATAGTCAAAACCTGCAAACATTCCGTCCTCCTGCTTTCGCTGGCTCGAAGTGGCCCGGGCGCCGCTTTTTGCTTTGAAGACAAAGCCTCAGCGCCCCTTTCCCGGCCAGGAAACCGGCCGAGAAAAAAGAGCGCAACATAGCATAAGCCGGGCAGAAAGCCCAATCGCCAATATCGCTCTCTTTGACCAAAGTAGGGGCATTGTCATTCTTTCGACATAAATTCGCTCTACCTTTAAGGAATGTTTCTTGCGTTCTTGCCTTCTTGCAAAGGACAAAGGGCTAAGGCCATTTGCTGCAAACCGCGCCTTGTATCCAGGTCTATAATCCAACGCAGAGCACACATGGGACTTGTTCGCACCTTCTTTAGCGCCGGCGCAACCGCGAATTCAAACCTGAGCCAGGCCGAAATAGCGTTAAACCAAGAAACTGCGCCCTGCCTTTATTCTCTGATTACAAGCGGATATCGGAGTGTTATTGTATATCTGCCGGGCTTTCTCTATGTCCGGCGTCTGCTCACGAGGAGTCTTTGCCGTGTCACCGTCCGTCGAAAAATTTTCTCTGGATAAGGAGCTTTCCTGGCTGTCTTTCAATGAAAGAGTCTTGCAGGAAGCCGCCGATCCTCTGGTGCCTCTGGTGGAACGGGTTCGCTTTCTGGGCATATTTTCCAACAACATGGATGAGTTCTTCCGGGTCAGGGTTGCTGCGGTGCGTCGCTCGATTCTGTTATCCAGCCTGCAGGAAGGTCACAACTCCAGCCGCCATTTGATGGCCAAGATCCAGACCAAGGTATTGATACTGCAAGAGCGTTTCGACGCCATTTACGGCGAGTTAATGCGGGAACTGGCAAGACACAGCATCTTTCTCATCAATGAGAAACAGCTGAGCGATTTTCATAGCCAGTGGCTGAAGAAACACTTCAAGGATCAGCTCAAGCGCCACATCACGCCGCTTATCCTCAGCAACCGCTCCGAGCTGTTCAAACAACTCAACGATGACACCACCTATCTGGCGGTGTGCCTCTACAGCCGGGAAAAGCGTCAGTACGCCCTGGTGGAAGTGCCCACCAAGAATGTGCCGCGTTTCATCCAACTGCCGGCAGAAACCTCAAAGCGCCGCAAGCATTTGATTTTGCTAGACAACATAATAAGGCACTGTGTCGATGAGCTATTCGCCCCCTTCTTCGAATATGAAGAGATTGAAGTCTTCTCCATGAAGCTGACCCGCGACGCCGACTTCGATCTCACCGATGAGCTGGAACAGAGCCAACTGGAAAAGCTCACCAAGGGCCTGAAAAAGCGCCTCACCGCCGAGCCTGTGCGTCTGGTGTATGATAAAGAGATGCCGGAGCATATGCTGAGTATGCTCACGGCGCAGCTGAATATCTCCAATACCGAGTGCCTGATACCCGGCGGCCGTTACCACAGCTTCAAGGACTTTATCGGCTTTCCCAATCCGGGACGCAAATACCTGGAAAACGACAAGCTTCCGGCACTGGACTCAGCCGGATTCAGTGTCTGTGCCAACAAGTTTGACGCCATTCGCCGCGGCGATATCATGCTCTATTATCCCTATCACAAGTTTTCCCACTTTACCGAGCTGGTGCGCCAGGCGGCCTATGATCCTGCCGTCAAGTTCATCAAAATCAGCCTCTATCGGGTCGCAAGAAAGTCCCATATCATCCAGTCGCTGATAGATGCAGCGAAAAACGGCAAACAGGTCACCACAGTGATTGAACTCAGGGCCCGTTTCGATGAGCAGGCCAATATCGAGTGGAGCCGGGTGCTCGCCGAGGCCGGTGTCAAGGTGCACCATGGGATCCCAAGCTTGAAGGTCCATGCCAAGATGTGCCTTATCGGCCGCGAGGAAGCCGGTGCAATGCGCCTCTATGGCCACATTGGCTCGGGCAACTTCAACGAAGGCACGGCCAGGGTGTATACCGACCTTTCGCTGTTTACCGCCAATCAGGAAATTGCCGCCGAGATAGAACAGGTATTTGAGTTGATTGAGCACCCTTACAGACGGGATAACTTCCAGCATCTGATAGTTTCCCCCTATGATGCGCGCCAGAAGCTGACCGGCCTTATCGAGCAAGAGATCATCAATGCCCAAAGCGGCATCAAGGCCGCCATAACCCTCAAGCTCAATAATCTAGTGGATGAGGCGATGATTCAAAAGCTGTATGAAGCTTCCAGCGCCGGCGTCAAAATCCGTCTGCTTATTCGCGGTATGTGCGCGCTTATTCCCGATATTCCCGGGATCAGCAACAATATTGAGGTCTTCAGCATAGTGGACCGATTCCTTGAGCACTCACGGGTGATGCTGTTCCACTCAGGCGGTGAAAACAAACTCTTTCTCTGCTCCGCCGACTGGATGGGGCGTAATATCGATAACCGTATTGAAGTCAGCACCCCGGTATATGATCCCGGCTTGAAGCAGATGATCCTCGATACCCTGGCGCTGCAATTTACCGACAACATCAAGGCGCGGGTGATCAACAAAGATCAATCCAACCCCTACCGTAAGCGGGGCAACAAGCGTAAGGTAAGATCCCAGATAGCCATACATCAGTATCTGGGCAACTACGAAAAACAGCGGCAACTGGATCTGGCCAAGCCCCAGGAACCGACGCAATAGCAAAATGAGGACCACCTTGACTGCAACACCCAAGCATTTTGTCGCTGTGGATATGGGCTCCAACAGCTTTCATCTGGTGATAGCCCGCGAGCAGGATGGCAGCATTCAGATCCTGCATAAAGAGAAACGTCTGGTACAGTTGGCCGAGGGGCTGGATCAGGACAACAGGCTGGATAATGACGCTATAGCGCGCGGTCTCGCCTGCCTCAAGGATTTCAACCTCAGGTTTTCTACTCTGGATCAGGCCAGAGTCAGACTGGTGGCCACCCACACTCTGAGAGTCGCCCGTAACCGTGAGGCCTTTATCGAGGCCGCCAGGGCCATTATGCCCTACCCGGTCGAAGTGGTCTCCGGCCATGAAGAGGCGCGCCTTATCTACAAGGGCATAGCCCACAGCCAGGAGCTGGCAGAGCGCAACCTCATCATAGATATCGGCGGAGGCTCCACCGAAGTGGTGCTTGGCCACAAGACTCAGGCGCAGATACTCTCCAGCCTGCGCTGTGGCTGTGTCAGTTACAACCAGAAATACTTTGTCGACGGCAAGCTGACGCTGGATAACTTTCGCGCTGCCCAGGCAGCAGCCGATAAACAGTTTGCCTCACTGGCCAAGGAATATTTCAGTGGCCAGTGGGATCTCACTCTCGGCAGCTCAGGCAGTGTCAAGGCCATCTGCGAGGCGATGCAGCACTTCTTCAACGATGAAACCATCACTCTGCCCAGGCTCAAGCAATTGAAACAGCAGTTGCTGGACTGGGGGCATGTGGATCAAATTGAACTGCCGCAGGTGGACAGCAAACGTGCACCTTTGCTACCTGCGGGGCTGGCTATCCTGATCAGCTTCTTCAAGAGGCTGCCGGTCACCGAGTTGCAGTTTGCGCAAGGGGCTCTGCGCGAAGGCGTACTATACGAACTTGCCGGGATCAGCCAATTCGGTGATGTCAGCGGCCGCACTGTCGAGAGCATGGCCAAACTCTATCATGTGGACTTGAACCATGCCGCCAAGGTGGCCACTTCCGCCAAACAGCTGTTTGATGCCGTGGCCGACGGTTGGCAACTCGAGCCCTGGCGCTCCCTGCTGGAACATGCGGTGAAACTGCATGAGATAGGGATCCATATCAACTCCCGCGCTCACCACAAACACGGCGCCTACATCATAGCCAATAGCGATCTGCCCGGTTTCAGCCAAGAGCAGCAACAGCTGCTGGCACTGCTGATTGGCAACCAGCGCAAGAAACCCAACCTGGAGGCGCTGGCACAACTGGAGCCCGCTCAGAAATTACGCCTAATCCGCCTAATGGCGCTGCTGCGGCTCGCCGTGTTGCTGAATCTCGGCCGTATCGCCCGCAGCTTGAAAATCACCCGGGTAAAACCCACGGCAACAGGGATGCAGATAAGCCTGCCCGAACCGCGTCAACGTATCAGCCTGTTTGCCAAAGACTTGCAGCGGGAGCAAAAGCAGCTCGCCCAGTTGGGCTTTGAGCTGCAGATAAGTTATGCCGATGTGTGACTAGGCTCTTCTTATATCCGTAACTGTGGTCAATTAATGGCTGGGGTTAATCAATGACTGTGGCTGTGATGCCCGCCTTCAAGCTGCTGACCATCTGCCGAGTAGAAACCTGAGCTGCCATGTTGAATAAAGCCCTGGGTGATCATCTTGGCAATAAAAGGGTCTGACTCACTGTCGCCCACATCGGCAAAGTCGAGGTCCTGGAAACCTGAGGTAAGCCGCTTGAAACTCTCCAGGCTCACAGGTGTCAGTTTGCTGAGCCGATAAACAATACGCTGCTCACCTTGAGTGATGGTCATCTCGGCCGGCAGTTCCAACTCGCTTATCCAGCTCAGTTGCAAAGACTGCGGCTCGTTAACGCCACTTTTGTTCGCGTGACTATGACTTTCTTCATGACTTTCTTCATGACTCTTGCTCCTAAGGGAATAGCTCTGACGGGTGAAGCAACTATCCTGCAGGCTTTGGCCCTTTTCAAATTGACTCAAGGCAGCGGGCGATATCAGGTGGAACTGCCTATCGAGATCGGTGTGAATATTCAGCGCCAAGAGATCGCCGCGGCGATAGCTAATAGAGCGTTTCTCCTGGGGGAAATAACGCACATACTCGCCATTTTTATGCCAAGCCTCATAGCTGACAGGGCTGCGCTGATAGATGATGGTATCGTCAAAGCGCGTCAGGGTCAGTTGCTGCTGCCCGGCCTGCTCACCGCTGCCAACAGTGATCTGATAGCTGGCTTGAAAACGACCGGGTTTGGCGGCACAAACATTAGCATTATCGCCAATTGAGCCGCCCGCTTTGACATGGGCGTGCTCCTGGCTGCCAGGCTGGTTGCTGACAGACTGAGTATTGGCCATGGCAAACTGCCCCAGAGAAGCTGTGATCCCCAAAGCGAGTGAAAACGTAAGTGGATGACAAAAAACGCGAGGGGCTGTGCAAAGAGCTGTGCGAGGAGCGATATGAAGCGCTACGCGGGAAAAAAAGGGTAACGCTGGCTTGAATGTTACACGGGACATAATAAACCTACTGATATTACTCTAAAACAAAAGACTAAAACCAAAGACCAAAACCAAAGAAGCAGCCAGACCCCCTGCCTGAAACTAGGGGCAGGCAGGGGCATCAGGCTGCGAAACGCTAAACCTTATTGCGCCGCGGCGGCCTCGGCCTTATTGACCAAATCACCGGCAAAGTTCATCACATGGAAGATGTGGTTCTGCTCAACCGTACCCTGGACCAGGCTGGCACCCGGGCCGCGAGCGAAGATGGCCACATCTTCACCGGCATGGGTTTCACTTTCCAGCGGCACCAATGCCTCCTGATGGAACCCCACACTCTGGGTGTCTATGTAATTCAGGTCCACCCGACCAGGCTCGGCGGCATAGTTGTAACGCTCATCGCCACCAGTCGCCAGCGAGCCAAAGCCCAGGCCATTGGCATAACCAACCGTGGTATAAGGCATGCCGTTGGCATCGGTAGAGTTGGTGACCGACGGCTGACCGTTGGCATCGTTACTCTTCACCAGGCCCAGGATAGGATTACCTCGGGTCGGATAACCGGCGATAGTGAACACATGGCTGTGGTCGGCGGTAACCATCAGCAAGGTGTCATTGGCCGAAGTCTTCTCCATGGCGACACGTACCGCCTCAGACAAGGCTATGGTGTCGTGCAGGGCACGGGCCGCATTACCGGCATGGTGAGCGTGGTCGATACGACCGGCTTCAACTATCAGGACAAAGCCTTTGTCGTTCTTTTTCAGAATATCGATACTCTTGGCCGTCATCTCTGCCAGGGAAGGCTCACCGGTAACACCGGCCTCGATTCTGTCGTAGTCATATTCCATATGAGAGGAGTTAAACAGCCCCAGCGCATGCTCTGTGGTGCCGGTATCCATCGCCAGGAAGCTGTCACGGTCGGTAACGTAACTGGCGTTGGGGTACTGAGACAACCACTCGGCGGTCAGATCGCGACCATCGTTACGCTTACCCGCTTTGCCTTCAGGATCGATAGTGGTGTTGGGAATAAACGCGCGGCGACCACCGCCCATAACCACATTGATCCCTTTGCCGTTATTGAAGTCCAGCATCTGGGCGGCAATGTCTTTACAGCCGTTGCTGACGGCTTCGGCCGGCAAGTTGCTGTCCGCTTCCCAGTCGCGATCCGGCACATGGGCATAAGTGGCCGCTGGGGTAGCGTGAGTGATACGTGCCGTTGAAACCACACCGGTAGCCATACCCGCCATGGCGGCCAGCTCCAGCGAAGTCACCAGGTTTTGACCGCTGGCGGAGGAACAGACACCGCGCTCGACACCTTCAGCCTGTGAGATCACGCCGACGTCCGTCTTCACCCCGGTGACCATGGCCGTCATGGTGCCGGCCGAATCCGGGGTTTGACCATCAACGTTATATGTCTTGGCCAGGCCAAGATAAGGCAGAGTCTCAAAGGAGAGTGAGTTTTCCTCTCCGGTTTGCCCCTTGAGTTGACCATCGAGGATCCGCGCCGCCGTCACAGTTGAAACGCCCATGCCATCGCCGACAAACAAGATGATGTTTTTCGCCGCCCCCGCCTGGGTGTTATTGCTCATATTGGACGCCTTGGTGACGTGGTTTTGACCATCGACATACCATTGATTAACGGCGGTCCAGTCTTTTCCGTCACTGCCGTTGCTTCCATCCGTGCCCGGGGTACCTGCGGTGCCATCCTTGCCGTTGTCACCGTCACTTCCACAGGCCGCCAAACCGAGAATCGCGGCCAAAGACAGTACCAGTAATTTCTTATTCATTTCCTTGCTCCCAATTAATACTTAGTACCGCCAAGCTCTTGGGCTTGATTGATAATGTGGAAAATCACGTTCTGTTCCATTACACCCTGCACCAGATTGGCGCCGGGGCCTGTGGCGTGCAGACTGATGTCTTCACCGGCGTGGGTTTCACTTCCCATAGGAATAAGAGCTTGTTGCATAAAATCTTTGTCTTGAGTGTCCACTGAGGTTAGGTCGTCACGGTTCCCCACAACTGCGCCCGGGCCATTGGTGTAACCCAAGGTGGTGTATGGCTTACCATCGAGGGCAGTAGAAAGGTTTCCACCCACGCCGTGTACCAGACCCAGAATAGGGTTACCCCGCTTCGGATAACCTGCGATGGTGAACACATGGCTGTGGTCGGCGGTGACCAGAATGAGCGTCTCTTCCGGGTTGGTGTTTTCGACCGCCGCCTTAACGGCGTTGGAGAGTTCCACCGCATCGACCAGGGCGCGCTTGGCGTTACCGGCATGGTGACCATGGTCGATACGACCCGACTCGACAATCAGCAGATAGCCCTTGTCGTTCTTCTGCAAAATCTCGAGAGATTTTGCAGTCATCTCAGTCAATGAAGGTTCGCCGCCCAGATCATCGGCGCGGTCCGCTTCATATTCCATGTGGGAGGAGTTGAACAAGCCCAGCAGGTGATCTGTGGTGCCGGCATCTATGGCATCAAACTCTGCGCTGTTCCATACATAGGCGGCGTTGTCCAGGTTGTCGACCCAAGCCTTGGTCAAGTCCAGGCCATCCTTACGCTGCCCTTTCTTGTTCTCGCCATCAGTCACTGTTTCAGGGATAAAGGCGCGGCGACCGCCGCCCAAGGCGACTGACAGGGCATTGTCTTTATCGCGCATCACCATCTGGTAGGCGATATCTTTACACTCATTGGCTACCGCCTCGGCAGGCAGGTTGGCGTCAGATTCCCAGTCACGCTCCGGGCTATGGGCATAGGTTGCTGCCGGAGTGGCATGGGTGATACGTGCAGTGCTCACCACACCGGTAGATAAGCCTTTGGCATTGGCCAGATCCACCAGAGTCACCAGCTCATTACCTTTGGATGACAGGCAGTTGCCACGAAGGCTCTGTTCGGATACCGAAATCACCCCCGCTTTGGACTTTACCCCGGTCGCAATGGCCGTCATGGTGCCTGCACTGTCCGGTGTTTGCTGGTTGGTGTTATAGGTCTTGATCAATGCGGTATGGTCAAACTTCTCAAAACTCAAGAAGTTCTCTTCACCACCCTGGTTACCGGCCAGCTGCTGCCCTTGGTAGATACGCGCAGCAGTCAAGGTGGAGATCCCCATACCGTCACCGACAAACAAAATGACGTTTTTGGCTTTTGCTTTTGTTTCTAATGTAGCCTTGTCTGACACCCGCTGGGCGCTTTCCTTATACCAATGGCTGTCAGTTTGAACACTGGGTAACACGGCGCTGTTGGCCGCCATGGTTACCAGGCTGCAAGAGATCAACGCAGCTAATCTATTTTTCATCACTTTCATCATCCGTATTGGGTTGAAGTAAATTGTTCGCTATTAAAAATAAAGCGGCCTGATTGTCAGGGATCCAGATGACAGATTTGATTAATCAAGATTGCAGTTATGTGAAGCTCTGCGTTTAAACGACACAAATCAAAGGAAAAGCTGGCTTTTTGGCCAAGAAACCTGAATGGGGATTGGATGGGGAGAAAGCTGCTGTTTGTTCCGGTTATAGAAAAACCATAGTGACATGGATAACCAGGACTCTAAACTAAGGAAAGAACGAATAAGAAAAAAGGAGCCTGTGGGCTCCTTGGATGATTAGATTTCTTACCGCTATCAAGAGGTTTGCTTGGCCTGCTCTTTCTGACGCTGTTTCTGCTCACGGCGCTTATGGATCACTTTTTTGACATCGGCGCCTATATGGGCCTCACCGCGGCGCTTGGCCAGTTGCATCTGCCGCTCACGCTCGATAAAGCGCCGGCGCTGCTTTTCATCCAGCTTATCTATGCAATGGGGACAGCTGACACCCTGCTCATAGGCCGGGCTCTGCATATCGGCCTCGGTTATCGGCATCCGGCAGGCATTACATTGATCGTACTGGCCTTTTTGCAACTGGTGATCCACTGAAACCCGGTTGTCGAAGACAAAGCATTCTCCCTGCCACAGACTCTGCTCTTCGGGCACTTCTTCCAGGTATTTGAGGATCCCGCCTTCAAGGTGATACACCTCATCAAAGCCTTGTTGCTTAAGGTAGGCGGTGGACTTTTCACAGCGGATCCCGCCGGTGCAAAACATGGCTACCTTCTTGTGCTTGGCCGGATCCAGCTGCTGCTTCACATATTCCGGGAACTCGCGGAAAGTCTCGGTCTCGGGATTGACGGCATTCTTGAAGGTACCAATTTGCACTTCATAGTCGTTGCGGGTATCAACCAGCAGCACATCGGGATCGGAGATCAGCGCATTCCAGTCTTTGGGTTTGACATAAGTGCCGACCACTTCTCTGGGATCTATGCCTTCCACCCCCATGGTGACTATCTCTTTCTTGAGTTTGACCTTGGTGCGGTAAAACGGCATCTCATCATCAAATGAGCGCTTGGAGACGATATTATCCAGGCCATTCTGGGCATCCAACCAGGCCATCAGGGTATTGATGCCGCTTTCCGAGCCGGCCACTGTGCCATTAATGCCTTCTGCAGCCAGCAGCAAGGTGCCGCGAATGCCATTGTCTTCCATGGTCTCGAGCAACGGCTGACGCAAAGCCTCATAATCCGGCAGGGAAACAAACTTATATAAAGCGCATACAACTATTTTGGACATCATTACCTCAACTTCTGCTGGCTGGAACCTAATTTCCAGTGCATAACAGCCTCACCTTCTGGAACCTTCCTTAGGTGATCGGCCTCCCAAAATGGGGGCGCCATTCTACCCCAATCACAGTAGCGAAAATAGACAGCAAAAGTAGGGTTATTAGGCGATTTCTGAAGCAAGTAGCCGTATCGTAACGACTTAATCCTATACACGTCTTTGGGCATGGCGACCTTGCCTGTCACCCGAGTCATTCCTACAATGGCTGTTTTATTGAAATGCCAAGGGACTCTTGTGACTCAAGTAAGCAGTCAAACTATGCTGTACAGCTTTCGCCGCTGCCCCTATGCCATGCGCGCCAGACTGGGCTTGATTGCCGCCGACCAGTCTGTTGTGGTGCGGGAAATTCTGCTGAAAAATAAGCCGCAGGAGATGCTGGCCCTATCGCCCAAGGGCACAGTGCCTGTGATGCAACTCGCCGGTGGAAGGGTGCTTGACGAGAGTCTGGATATCCTCTTCTGGGCATTGGCGCAAGCCGATCCCCACTCATTGCTGCCGCAAAACCCTGAGGAAGAAAACCTCATCTCAGCCCTGATTGCAACCAATGACAGGGCATTCAAGCCTTTGCTGGACAGATACAAATACTTTGACCGTTACCCTGAATTCAGCCAGCAAAGCTATTTCGAACAAGCGCTCGAGTACTTGCTGCCACTGGAGCAGAGACTGGCTGAGGCTCAAGGGCAGCAAGAGCAAGCCATGTTGCTCGGGCGTATGAGCGCGGCGGACCTCGCCATCTTCCCTTTTGTGCGCCAATTTGCCCATGTGGATAGAGCCAGGTTCAATGCAGCCCCCCTGCCCTGTCTGACTCAATGGCTGCAGGCCTGGCTCGAGCACCCCTGGTTTATCCGCGCCATGAAACCCAAGCCACTGTGGCTGGAAAGCGGCGAGCAACAGCCGCTTTAGCGCCTGCCGAGCAATCTTGGCAGGCGTTTGCGTGCTATCGAGAGCCCGCCAGGTTTTACAGGTGTGACGGTCTGGGGGCGCTGGTATCATCGCCGGCCAAACGCCGCACTTCGGGGGCCTGGCCCTCAGCGACCGCTTGTTTGTAGTTTTGATGCATACGCACCGCCAAGGCCAAATCAGGCCTGATGATCAAACCATCCTCCGCCACATCTATGCCACTGGCTTCACACCAGCTGAGCAGTTGACGTTTACGGCCCGCCAGTACCAGGCTGACACCGCGGCGCTTCAACAGGTGCGCCAAATCGGCAATCATGGCCATCACACTGATATCCAGATGACTGAAACAGGCCACCGCATCGACTATCACACAGTCCACCGGCTCGGGCTGCTCTTTTAACCTGGCCAGCAACTGGCGTTTGAAATAACCTGCGTTGAAATAGGTCAAGGGTGAGTTGAAACGGTAGATCATGATCCCAGGGATCGCCGTAGCCTTGTCACTGCGGTCGATACTGCGCAGCACCCCTTTGCGATCGACACCGAGCAGCTGCTCCGAGGGTTTCATCACTACCCGGATAAATTGGAACAAACCCAGCAGCACTGCTAAGGTGATCCCCGGGATCACCCCGATAAAGAGCACGGCCAACAGGGTGATCAGTGCCAGGGTAAAGGCGCCGTTGTCGCGCTTTCTCAGCTTCCAGATCCCCTTGATATCAATCAAAGAGAGCGATGCGATAACCAGCACCACCCCGAGCGCCGCCGAAGGGATATATTGCAGCGGCGCAGTCAGGAACAGGGCCACCAGGGCTATCAGCAGCGCCGCTATCACAGAAACCAGCTGCGACTTGCCGCCATTGGCATCATTGACCGCGGTGCGCGAATCGGCGCCACTGATGGCAAAACCCTGAGACAGCGCCGAGGCGATATTGGCTACCCCAAGCGCGCGAAACTCTTTATCAGGATCTATATCGTAGCCGTTTTTGGCGGCAAAGCTGCGCGCCGTCAGCATCATGGAAACAAAGCTCACCATGGCAAGGTTCAGCGCCGGCATCACCAGTTCACGGCTGAGCCCCAAATCAAATACCGGTGCCTGAAACTCCGGCAGCCCCCCTTCAATAGTGCCGACCACCGCCAGTTGATACTGCTGCAAATCAAACAGCCATACCAATAATCCTGCCACCGCAATCGCTACCATGGAGGCAGGCAGTTGCGGCCGCAGACGCTTGACCAGCAGGAACACCAGCAAGGTGGCCAGACTCATGCCCAATGTTGGCCAGTGAGTGCGCGACAGATACTCGGCGCCGCCTGCCAGGCGCTCCAGCAAATAGCGGGAGTCGAAGCTAAAGCCAAAAATCTTCGAGAACTGGCCGACGATAATGGTTATCGCCACCCCGTTGAGCAGCCCCATCAAAATCGGCCGCGAGAGAAACTCGGCAAGCACCCCGAGCCGAAAGCGACTGGCCAGCAGGCACCAAATGCCCGTCATCAGGGTCATGGTCATCACCAACTGCCAGTGCACCTTGGCATCTCCGGCGGCCAGTGGCGTCACCACAGCGGCTATCACGGCACAGGTCGCGGCATCCGGACCCACTATCAGTTGCCTCGATGTACCAAACAAGGCATAAATCAACATAGGTAAAATACAGGAGTATAGCCCGGCAACGGCGCTTACCCCGGTAAGCTGGGCATAAGCGATGGCCACAGGCAAGGCCACTGCGGTTACCGACAAGGCGGCACGCAGATCATCCCGCAACCATTCTTTTTGGTAATGCAGCAATCCTGCCAGCCCGGGAAGTGATTGAGTCAGCAACTCCCTGGTGTTCCATTGTGGAAAATTAACTCTCATATTCAGCACTCAACTCCATCAATTTAAGCGCATACTGTCCTGAGTGGATAATGTAGTGAGCTTATGCCAGGAAGTCATCCAGGGTGAAATAAAATATTCTCACTATTCACATTTCCGCTTTTGTTTGTCAGTAATGTAAAGAAACGACTCTGGGGGATTGGCTAATTGGGCGCCGCGATTTAACATAAACCCCAAGCCCTTTTTCGTGGCACGAATCACACTCCTGACCAAGCATCCAATGCTTTTTGGCCAATATAATGAGGTTAAATTGGATACCCAACCCCAGATAACCAGGCGCACGCCCCAAGGGCTGCATCTGGCCTTGCTTATTCCCATGCTGTCGGCCATCGTGGCGATAACGCCTTTGGCTATCGACATGTATCTGCCGGCCATGGCTACCATAGCCGAAAGTTTCCATTCCGATATCACTACAGTGCAGCAGTCTCTGAGCCTGTATCTGGCCGGGTATTCTCTGGGTATGCTTACCTTTGGGCCTTTGGCCGATCGCTTCGGCCGTCGTCCTTTGGTGATCATTGGCCTATCGGGATTTATGTTGGTCAGCCTGGGATTGGCGCTGTCGCAAACGATAGAAATGTTTTTAAGCCTCAGATTTGTCCAGGCCTTTATCGGCGCCGCCGCTACCGTGGTGATCCCCGGCTATATCAAGGAGGTCTATGGTGACAATACGGCCAAGGGCATGTCCTATGTCAGCCTAATAATGATGCTGGCGCCACTGCTGGCTCCATCCATAGGCAGCTTAATTCTGGAGCTGGGTGAATGGCATTTGATTTTCTTTATTCTCGCCTTCTATGCCCTGCTGCTGCTCATGCTGGTATTGCTGAAACTACGTTTGCCTTCGGATATGCAAGGCGCCGAGCGCAGCCGCAAGTCATTCTTTGGCGCCTATGCCACCGTCTTTACCCGGCCAGGCGTTAAGCTGCATATCGGCAGCGGCGTGCTGACTTCATTCGCCTTCTTCTGCTATCTGACAGCCTCGCCGTTTGTCTATATGTCGGTATTTAACTTGGATAAGTCACTGTTTGCCATACTATTCAGTACCAACGTAGGCGCCTTGATGCTGGCCAATATTATCAACTCACGCATTGTTGGTCGCTATGGCTCAAGACGCATGTTGGTTGCCGCCACTATGCTCGGCAGTATTGCCGCTACCGGGCTGTTACTGGTGAACCTGCTCGACTTGAGTTACCACTTTACCGTGGCCATGCTGATCCCCCTGATGGGATGCCTGGGGATAATGTCGGTTAACGCCGATGCCATAGTACTGATGAAGTTTCAGCAGGAAACAGGCACAGCCACCGCGGTTATTGGCACCCTGAGGTTTGGCTTTGGTGCTCTGGCAGGACCGCTGCTGGCGCTGTTTTACACGGGTACTGCCGTGCCCTTTGCCGCGTTGATGCTGGCCTCTGTGCTACTGGTGGGTCTGTGCCAGTTCGCTGTCAGTCGCCGCCCTGTGCCAGAATGCCGCAGTACCGACTCCTAAAATAAAGCTGGCGGTAAAGCACGCTCAAGCGTTTGAAACCGCTTGAGCGAAAAGCGCCGTTTGTCGATTTCCGCAACCCAAAGAACCACAATTTTCAAAGACTGGGTTCATACACAAGGAATTAGCGGCACTTTAGACCAAAGTCTAAAAAGATCCTCAATTAGGTATAAAACATAATAAATTCAATACTTAATAAATAGCACTTTAGCAAAACCCTACCGCAATCAGGGCCGCTTTTCGGCGGCAAAAATGAAATTTATTCATGCTCATAAAAAAGCCGCTCCCTGGGGCTTGAAAACTTCTCTCTTTCCAATATGATGAAATTCTGTCCATTGGTGACAGAGACCCCTTCCCTACAGGGAAGTGAGCCCCAAGGCCGGGTCGACAACTGGCCGGAACTACCCTTCCGGCCCGAATTAGAGCGATAACCGTCGCTGTAAAAGTTACTGTTTACCGTAACGGTATCTTATCAAGGAGTACCAAATGGAGATGCTTTCAGGCGCCAGCATGATAGTGCGTTCGTTAATTGACGAAGGCGTAAAACATATATTCGGCTACCCGGGTGGCTCAGTTCTCGACATCTACGATGCCCTGCATCAAAAATCCGATATCGAACATATTCTTGTCCGCCATGAACAGGCGGCCGTGCACATGGCCGATGGTTACGCCAGAGCCACGGGCAAGGTCGGCGTGGTGTTGGTGACATCCGGCCCGGGAGCGACCAATGCCATTACCGGCATCGCCACCGCCTACATGGATTCAGTCCCTCTGGTGGTGCTTTCGGGCCAGGTGCCCAGTAACCTGATCGGCAATGATGCCTTTCAGGAATGCGACATGATAGGGATCTCCCGCCCTGTGGTAAAACACAGCTTTTTGGTGACAGATCCCACCGAAATTCCCACCATTATCAAGAAAGCCTTCTATATCGCGGCCAGCGGCCGCCCAGGCCCTGTGGTAGTGGATCTGCCCAAAGACAGCCTCAACCCGGCGATACTGCACGAGTATCAATACCCGGAAGAGATTAAGATGCGCTCCTACAACCCGACGCTTTCGGGTCACAAGGGCCAGATCCGCCGGGGTTTGCAGGCCTTGATGGCCGCCAAGAAACCTGTGCTGTATGTGGGCGGCGGCGCCATTATCTCCGGCTGCCACCAGCAGCTGTTGACACTGGCCGAACGACTGAAACTGCCTGTGGTCAATACGCTTATGGGGCTGGGCGCCTTTCCAGGCTCTCATCACAACAACCTGGGCATGCTGGGGATGCACGGCCTGTACGAAGCCAATATGGCCATGCACCATTCAGATTTAATCTTCGGCATTGGGGTGAGGTTCGATGACAGAACCACCAATAATGTCGCCAAATATTGCCCGGATGCCACCATACTGCACATAGATATCGACCCTTCATCCATCTCCAAGACCATCAAGGTGGATATTCCGATTGTGGGCTCGGCCGATAAGGTACTGAACGAGATGCTGCAATTGCTGGATGAAGACAAGGTAACGCCTCAGGATGACGAGGCGCTGCAACACTGGTGGCAGCAAATTGCTTCCTGGCGCAGCCGCAACTGCCTCGAGTATCAGCGCAATGCCGAACGGATCAAGCCTCAGCAAGTGATAGAAACCCTCTATCGTCTGACAAACGGTGATGCCTATGTGGCCTCGGATGTTGGCCAGCACCAGATGTTTGCCGCCCTCTATTATCCCTTTGACAAACCGCGGCGCTGGATCAACTCAGGAGGCCTTGGCACCATGGGATTCGGCTTGCCGGCCGCCATGGGTGTCAAGATGGCGATGCCGGATGAAACCGTTGTGTGCGTCACCGGCGACGGTTCGATTCAGATGAATATTCAAGAGCTTTCCACCGCACTGCAATACGATGTGCCGGTGAAAATCATCAACCTCAACAACCGTTTCCTCGGGATGGTGAAACAGTGGCAGGACATGATCTACTCGGGCCGCCACTCCCACTCCTATATGGACTCAGTCCCTGATTTTGCCAAAATCGCCGAAGCCTACGGCCATGTGGGGATCAATATCGACCATGTGGATGAGCTGGAGAGTAAACTGGCGCAAGCCCTGGCCATGAAAGACAGGCTGGTGTTTGTGGATATCAGTGTCGATGAAACCGAGCACGTCTACCCGATGCAAATTCGTGGTGGCGCTATGAATGAAATGTGGCTGAGCAAGACGGAGAAAAGCTGATGAGACGTCGAATCATATCTGTATTGATGGAAAACCAGCCCGGCGCCCTGTCAAGAGTTGTCGGTCTATTCTCCCAACGCGGCTACAACATTGAAACTCTTACGGTTGCACCCACCGATGACCCCACCCTGTCGAGACTGACGGTCACTGTCGCCGCCGATGAGAGTATTCTAGAGCAGATAGAGAAGCAGCTGCACAAGCTTATCGATGTGCTCAAGGTATCCAACATCACAGAGTCCACCCATGTGGAGCGGGAACTTGCCTTGGTCAAGGTCAAGGCAAGCGGCGCATTGCGGGAAGAAGTGAAACGCACCGCCGATATCTTCCGCGGCCAAATCGTTGATGTGACAGCCAATCTCTACACAGTACAGATGGCGGGTACCAGCGATAAACTGGATGCCTTTATTGCCGCGCTGACCGAGGTCACCAAGGTGGTGGAAGTGTCTCGCTCCGGAGTCGTGGGGCTTGCCAGAGGCGACAAGGCGATGCGCGCCTGAGTCCCCCGTCAAAGTCCACGCATGAAAAAACCAGGCTTGAACCTGGTTTTTTACTGTCTGTGAAAACTTATGTTATTGCAGAGGTTTGCTTATCCGGATAACCACCCGGCGGTTGCGGGCCCGCTCGTCACTGGAGTCGTTTGAAGCCACATGGCGGCGCTCGCCGTGCCCTTCGGTGTGGATCCTGTCACCCGGGATACCCCGCGCCACGAAGAACTCTTTGACTGAACCGGCGCGCTGCTGAGACACCTTCTGGTTGATACTACGACCACCATAGCTGTCGGTATAGGCGTCTATCAGCACCAGTTCCACTTCGGGATCATAGGCCAGATACTCCTGCACCCGCGCCAACTGCGCCTTGGAATAACGGGTCAACTCGGTACCGCCCATCTCATAGGTAAGCACGGTAAAGGCGATATCATCGAAACTGTAAGGCAGTAGATTGGCCAGGCACTGCTTGAACTCGCGGTATTTCTGGGCAAAGTTGGCCGCAGAAAGGCCGACCGCCACCTTGTTGCTTTGGTTGTACCAATCGCTGTAGTAGAAAGTGGGTTCCATACCGCGATCCAGCTCTGCCAGCATGGACCAGGCGGCCTTTTTCGGCACTTCACCATTGAAGTATTTCTGGTAGCTCAACTCGGTAATCGCCTTGGATGTCACCCCGGGACGCCAGGCCGGCGCCTTGCTCATCAAGCGGGCATGGGTCACGGCATCAGGCTTTTGCCACATATCCAGAGTAAACTGCAGATTCAGCTCTTTACCCGCATGACTGGAAAACACCGCCTTGCCGTAGGCGGGAATGTCGTGCTCCAGGCTGCAACCTATGGGGGTATTTTGCGCCACGCGCCAATGAGAGTCGTCAAGTGACGCCACATAGTGCCTGAGATCCGCCATCGCCGACAGCGGCAGACAAAGAGTCGACAGCAGGAACAGTTTACGCCACATAGAAATCTCTCTTTTCGCATACCATGTTGTCTCTATCGGCAAAGAAATTCATTCCTTTAGCCTATAAAAACAACAATCGAACATGACACCCTGTTGATGTTTTAGCATAATAGCCGCTTCGTTATTTTCCAGGGGAAATGCATGACTCAGCCAAGCCTAGCCAACCAACTCAAGCACAGATTCAGGGGCTATTTCCCTGTGGTGATCGACGTGGAGACCGCTGGCTTCAATGCGCAGACCGACGCGCTGCTGGAGATTGCCGTCACCCTGCTGAAGATGGATACCGATGGCAATCTGGGAATAGACAGAACCCTGCACTTCCATATCGAGCCTTTTGAAGGCGCCAATCTCGAGCCGGAGGCACTGGCATTCAACGGCATAGATCCCAACAACCCTCTCAGGGGCGCCGTCAGCGAGAAAGAAGCTTTTCTGGAAATATTCAAGGCGGTGAAGAAAGCGCAGAAGGCGGCCGATTGCCACAGATCTATCATAGTGGCTCACAATGCCGCCTTCGATCACGGCTTTGTCAGTAAGGCAATTGAGCGCAATGATATCAAGCGCTCGCCGTTTCATCCCTTTGCCACCTTCGATACCGCCACTCTGGCCGGATTGGCCATAGGCCACACAGTGCTGGCCAAGGCCTGCGCCTTGGCCGGGATCCCCTTCGACAACAAAGAAGCCCATTCGGCGCTTTATGATACAGAGCGCACCGCCGAGCTGTTCTGCTACATAGTGAACCGCTGGAAAGCCCTTGGCGGCTGGCCTTTGCCTGCCGCTGCCGAAACCGAAGCCCCACAGGATGTGGTCTAAACCCGCTCAAATATACGCTCAAACATAGTAAGTCGGCTCAGACATATAGCCGACTCAAACTAAAGAGTGTCCCGCCCTCACGCCAAATCCTTTGAGCATCTGGCGTGAGGGCGCATCAAAACCCAGCGACCAAAGACCAGCGTTCAGAAACCCGTTCAGAAGCCAGTGACCGGAAACCAAAGATAGCCAGGCTCAAAACTAAGGTCTTGAGCCTCATGTTTAAAGCCCGGTGCAATTATCGAGTTTCAGGGCTTTAATCAAGTCGAATACTTCATGGATTTCTTTAAACACTTGCTCTATGTCTGCGCTGAGATCCAGCGGTTTGAGTAGATCCAGTTGCGGCTCAAAATAGCTGTGCTGACAGGCTATTTTGACAAACAATCGCCCCTGTTTAAAACAGGCTTCCAGCTCGCCTTGATAAAATCCTGATAGTGACAACAAACGTTCCATAGTCGCTGTATTGAGCACATATCTGGCTTCGAGCTGATCGTCACTGTAGACCTCAAATCTACGCTCAAAGTCCGGGTCTTCCAGCTTTACCCTCGAGAGCTTGTTTCTAAACTGCGCCAAGCCATTGGCCATAAAACCTTTATCGCGGCGCACTTGGATGGTCGCGGAAAATGTCTTCGGCAGGTCAAACTCTATCACTATGCCATCGAACAGCGTCTTATATTGGGGACCATTATCGTTCTTGCCTGTGCGTTCGAGTAACGTCAGTTCCCTAAGCAGAAAAGACACATTAAGATATTTGCCTCTGACCGAGTTTTGAAAATAACCTTTGTCATAGTCGGGAAAGAGACCATAGTCTTTATAGCTTTCCAGTTCAGGCAATCCCGAGGGGTTGAACGCAAAGCTTTTACCGAAATACCCCAGCAATAGAGGATAGATCTCCTCGACTATCTGGGTACGCAGTTCACTTATCTCACTGCCAGCCCAGATGTTGGCCAACACCACCACCGCCAGAGATAGCACGGCGCCGCCAAAGCCGATAAAAAACACCCCTTCTTTAAAATTCAACATCAAGGCGCCGTAGAAACCCATAGCAAAAAACAGCAAAAATGCCGGAATGCCGATAAAGGTGAGAGGCGCAACTATCTTTCTACGCTCTTTATACCTGGCAGCAGCGGCCTCTCGAACCGACTCATAACGCCGACACTTGGGTGCAATCTTTTGCGCATAATATTGGTCGAAGGCCTGCTTGTCTTGCTCCGGAATAGCAAACTCCATTGAATTCATCCTGTTTTCCTTGCTATTTTTCCGGTTCAATTAGCAACTATCTAGAACCTTTCGTCAAGCTCTTAGCTCTGGAATGGGCAATAAAGGTTTAGATAGGTGTAAAAAAAGCTGCCCGAGGGCAGCTTTATAAAGCCATACATGCAATTACAGCTCTTCAGCGTTCTCAGACAGGTAGGCAGCAACACCGTCTGGGCTGTCTTTCATGCCTTTCTTGCCTTTTTCCCAACCTGCAGGACAAACTTCACCGTGCTCTTCGTGGAATTGCAGCGCGTCAATCATACGCAGCATTTCATCGACGTTACGGCCAAGAGGCAGATCGTTAACGACCTGGTGACGCACCATGCCTTCTTTGTCGATCAGGAAAGAACCACGGAAAGCCACACCGGCTTCAGGGTGCTCAACATCGTAAGCCTTACAGATATCGTGGCGAACGTCGGCTACCAGAGTGTATTGAACCTGGCCGATACCGCCTTTTTCCACTGGGGTGTTACGCCATGCATTGTGAGTAAACTGAGAATCGATAGAAACACCGATCACTTCAACGCCACGCTTCTTGAACTCTTCCATGCGGTGATCGAAGGCGATCAGCTCAGATGGGCACACGAAGGTGAAATCCAGTGGGTAGAAGAACACTACCGCAGGCTTGCCTTTGATTGCTGCAGTCAGGTTGAAGCTGTCAACAATTTCACCAGAACCCAGAACAGCTGCTGCAGTAAAGTCCGGAGCCGGACGGCCTACTAATACGCTCATTTTATACCTCCATCTATGGATTGAGCAGTGAATAAAACAGAATCCGTTTTAACTACAAGCCATTATAAGAGGTGCCATGCACCTGACAACCTATTTAGGATCAATATCACGCTTTTGCTGCATTTTAAGGCTTGTCTGGGTAAGAAATCGGCAAGTGTGCGGCCACCGCAATTACCTGGCTCACAAAGCGACTCAATAACCTTAGGATCCAGTTCACAAAGAGAGATTTTTTCCCGCAAACACTGATTGCAGCTGGACATCCAAGCCACCCCAGTCAAAAATAGCCCCTTTGTTTAGCGAATAAGACTTTACTATGAACGCAGTTGTGATTGCCGTCTGTCTGATGCTCGCTCTCAGCCTGGCCCGGGTCAATGTGGTGATCGCCTTGACGATCAGCGCCCTGGTCGCCGGCTTGATGGGAGGACTGGACATCCACCAGACCATAGAGGCATTCAATACCGGCCTGGGCGGTGGAGCCCAAATAGCCCTGAGTTATGCCCTGCTCGGCGCCTTTGCCGTGGCCCTGTCCCACTCAGGGTTGACCACTTTGATCTCCACTACTGTGATCAAGGCCCTTGGCAAGGATCCCGATAGTCAAAACCTCAAGTGGGTTCGCAGCCTGTTGCTGCTGTCCCTGCTGGCCATGGCTATCAGCTCACAAAACATTCTGCCGATCCATATCGCCTTTATCCCCATTCTGGTGCCGCCACTCTTGCATCTGATGTCCAAACTCAAGCTGGACAGGCGTTTGGTCGCCTGTGTTATCACCTTCGGCCTGGTCACCACTTATATGGTGTTGCCTGTGGGCTTTGGCGGCATATTTCTAAACGACATACTGCTGGCAAACCTGCAGTCCAACGGCTTAGAGGCCCAGTCAGGGGATATTCCCCAAGCCATGCTTATTCCGGCCGCCGGCATGCTGGCCGGACTGTTGACGGCCGTGTTTATCAGCTATCGCAAGCCAAGAGAGTATCGGGAAGAGCAGATCCTCGCCGCCGAGCCGGAAACCGGACTCAGCAAGCGCAACATCATCATTGCTGTGCTGGCCATTCTGGCGACTCTGCTGGTGCAGCTGCAGACAGATTCGATGATCTTCGGCGCGCTGGTTGGCTTTATGATCTTCTCATTCAGCGGCGCGCTCAAACATGTGGCCGATGAAGATATCTTTAACCAAGGCGTGCGCATGATGGCCAACATAGGCTTTATCATGATAGCCGCCGCCGGTTTCGCCGCCGTGGTCAAACAAACCGGTGAAGTGCTGACTCTGGTGAGTGCCATAGGTGAGTTGATTGGTGACAACAAGGGCCTGGGCGCGCTGTTGATGCTGGTGGTGGGTCTGTTGATCACCATGGGTATTGGCTCATCCTTCTCGACTATCCCTATTATTGCCACCATCTATGTGCCGCTGGCGCTGAACTTTGGTTTCTCTGTGCCTGCGGTTATCGCCCTGGTCGGCACCGCCGCGGCGCTTGGGGATGCCGGCTCACCGGCATCGGACTCGACGCTCGGCCCCACCGCCGGCCTCAATGCCGATGGTCAGCACGACCATATCCGCGACAGCGTGATCCCAACCTTTATTCACTACAATATCCCGCTGCTGATCTTCGGCTGGATTGCCGCCATGGTACTCTAAGCACTGCCTTGGGGAATGATGGCCCTGAATACAAAAAGCCAGTCTGTATCAGACTGGCTTTTTTGCTTTAGCGGCCTGCTTTACAAGCCGGGGCCGAGCTTATCAGCGCTGTTTTAGGCCTGAGTTTCTTCTATCAGGCGGTTACCTGAGCCTATCTCAATTTTGCGCGGTTTCATGGCTTCAGGGATCTCGCGCACCAAATCTATATTGAGCAGGCCGTGTTCCAGATGGGCGCCTTCGACGGTCACATAATCGGCCAACTGGAAGGTACGTTCAAAGCCGCGCTCGGCAATGCCCTGATACAGGTATTTACGCTCCGGAGCCTGTTCGCCCTTGGTGCCTTTCACCAACAGCTTTTCGCCCTCGCTGGTGATCTCCAGCTCATCCATGGCAAAGCCTGCAACCGCCATGGTGATCCGGTAACGGTTCTCACCCAAGAGTTCGATATTGTATGGAGGGTAACCGGCATTGCCATTATTGGCGGCGGCATGTTCGGCCAAACGGGCCAAACGATCAAAACCGATAGCGCTGCGGTAAAGGGGAGTCAAATCATAGTTACGCATAGTCATATCCTCATAAATTAAGCAATATGTAGTGTCGGGCCGAATCATCGCACCCTAGGTTCAAACGGCCGCCCAATGGCACGGCCTTTAATTTATCGGTCAAGGCGCTTCCCCTGCCGACACTCAATAGATAGGGTCGGGCAATGGTATTTCAAGTCCCGGTAGAATTAATTGGTTAAAATTTACACAAAACCACATAACCACCCTGCTCTTTTGCCACAAAAAAGCAGCCCCGAAGGGCTGCCTGTAAAGTGACTTAAAATGCTATTTACTGAGGCACTTCACAACCCAGTGGGCTGTTGGAGTTTTCATAAACGATATTGCCTACCGGCTCGTAATCAACGGCCTTGATGCTTTGCTTCTCTTTCAGGAAGCTGTAGAAGACTTCGGCATCAACATAGCCGGTTTGTACAGGATCCAGCTTGGGATAGCCGTCACCGCCCGCGGCGTTGAAGCTGGGTACAGTGAAGGTGTAGCTGTCTGTTGCACTGTAATCCTTGCCGTTGACTTCGCTGATAGCGACCGACTTGGCCTGACAGTCAACTGTCATTTTCACACCTGTGATCTGGGCATAAGCCCCTGAACCGCGCTGCATGGTCGCCACTACACCCAGATAATCGCTGAGCTCGGCACCTGTCATAGTGCTCAGGGTGATCATGTTACCGAAAGGCTGCACTGTCAGTACATCACGGTAGCTGATATCACCGGCGGCGATAGAGTCACGTACACCCCCCGAGTTCATCACGCCAATATCGGCATTAACCTTGGTGGCCTGCGCCATGGCGAGCAAACGGCCCAGGTTGGTCTGCTGACCACGAACCACGGCGCGATCGCCTTCCAGTTTTCCATCGGTAGTGGCGATGATTTCGCCCAGTTTTTCACTACCCTTGTCCTGATATTGCTGCAGCACAGCCTTCACTGTGGTATCGGCAGGGATAGGCTCACCGGCCAGTTCCTCTGTCTTCTTGCCTTCGGCATCCAGTTTCCTCAGGTTGACCGGGATCAGCTTGTAGCTGGCCAGGTGCAGTTTGCCGCCATAATATTCAAAATCGGCGCGGCCAACATATTTACCCCATTCATGGGCCTGCATGATCCAGGTGCCGTTTTGCTGATCAGGGCGACAATCATCACCTGGGTTGAAATCGGCATAGCTCTGGGTACCGGGTTCCATACAAACCGGGTTCTGTGAGTGGCCACCTATGATAACCTGCAGCTGTCCCTCTTCCAGGGCGCGAGCCATGGCCACGTCACCCGGGGCGTTGCTGCCGTTCTGGCCATCGGCATAGTGACCCATGTGAGTGGTCGCCACTATGATGTCGGCGGCTTTGTTATCATTGATCTCTTTGATGACCTTTTTGATCTCTTCTTTGGGATCAGTAAACTCAAGCTCGCCGATAAACTCAGGGTTACCTATCTTGGCGGTATCTTCTGTGGTCAAACCTATGACAGCCACTTTAAGACCTTTAACATCGAAAACCTTGTAAGGCTCGAAGTAACGGGTGCCATCTTTTTTGTAGATGTTGGCAGCCAGCATAGGAAACTCGGCGAGCTCACGCTGCATATCCAACACGCTCAGTGGGTTATCAAACTCGTGGTTACCCACGGCCATGGCGTCATAGCCAATCAGGTTCATGCCGATAAAGTCAGGCTCGGCGTTTTGCAGATCCGACTCAGGCACACCTGTGTTGATATCACCACCGGAGAGCAACAGAGTCTGGCCGCCGTTGCTTTCCACTTCGTTGCGTAAGCGCTCAACCAGCGTCTTACGGGCTGCCATACCATACTCACCGTCACTGTTTTCCCAGAAGCGGCCATGGTTGTCATTGGTGTGTAAAATGGTGAACTTGGTGCAGTTATCGGCGCCGCAGACTTCCGGTGCCGGATCCTTGTCATCACTGTTACAACCGGCGAGAGCAGCCAGAATGGTTGTCGCCAAAAGTCCTTTCATCAGTTTATTAGACATAATTAAATCAACCCCATGTTTTTATTTATTTTTACCATCATCATTAATAAGCGGTGAAGCGAACTTCCCGCGCCCGACATACTAGCAAGATTAAGTCGAACATGTGTCATTTTTATTAATAAAAGTGAGCTAAATGTGTGATTTTAAGGCGGGAAATAATACAGTTTGTTTACGCTACCAAATAACCCCCTAAACGAGGGGGATATCAAAGCGGGATATGCTGCGGGACCAGGATTTAAGAACTCTAACCAACCATAGTTATCTTGCTGTTATTTAAGATAATAACTAAAGCTTGCCATGAGACATGGCCATTGTTTGGCAAAACAAACAGCCCGGGTGATAATTTTCTTGCCCCAGGCTGCTTAGTTTTCAGGCGCTCAACCCTTAACTTAGGGAAGGTGCGAACAAGTCCCATGCGTGCTCTGCGTCGGCTTACGGGCCTGAATGCAAGGCGTGGTTCGCAGCAAATGGCCTGAGTCCTTTGCAAGAAGCACAACACAGCAGACAGGTCTGTAAGCCACGCCCTTTGGGGCTTGCACAGCAACCGGCTCTCTGCGTTATCCGACTTTGACAGGCCCCGGCATGCCTTCAGTCAGATGCCTTGAACGCCAATTGCTGTGCAAGCCAGAGTGCCACGAGGACTTATTCGTACCTTCCTTAGCTCAAACGCGCCTGCAGCCACTGACTAATGAGATTAAGCTCCTGCGGTACCACGCCGTGCGCCATTGGGAAAGTGTGCCATTCAAGCCGATATCCCCGCTGCTCGAGCGCCTCTTTAGCCATAAGCCCGGCACTGAGGGCAACCACATCATCCTGCTCGCCGTGGCATTGCAAAATAGGTGTATCACGGTTGGCGCTGCTCAAGTCTTCCGGCAGTTGCTCACCCCCTGGCAAATAACAGGACAGCGCCATAATGCCAGCCAAGGCTTCGGGATAGCGCAGTGCGGTAAAGAGGCTCATCACCCCACCTTGGCTGAAACCGGCAAGCACAATACGGTTGGCGGCAATGCCCTGAGCGACTTGCTGCTCTATGAGTTGTCGAACCAAACGCTCGGATTGCAACACCCCTGGCATATCGGCTCTGTCATGGAGATTGAGGCTCTTGATGTCATACCAGGCGCGCATCACATAGCCACCATTGACAGTAACAGCCTGCTCAGGCGCATGTGGAAACACAAAGCGTATCGAGTGATCGGCAGGCAGTCCCAATGCCGGCACCACAGGGGCAAAGCCGTCACCCGAGTCACCCAAACCATGCAACCAGATAACACAGGCCGTGGCCGGCTCCCGGGGTTCAACAACAACGGCATCCAGGGTGGCTGACGACATAACAACATCCTTCTTGATAGGCAAAAAATGTGACCGACATCATATCAGGCTGAAGATTCCTTGCCAGTACCATTCTAAAAATTCGAATAAAAACACATGTATTTCGCGCTTTACCCATAAATAACCACCACCTAGACTGAGATGCGAGCCATGAAAGCAAAGCCGTTAAAGGAGCGACAGATGGGATTATTGCAGCAGGGCAAATGGGTTGATCAGTGGTATCAGACAGACAAAAGCGGCGGCAAGTTCGTCCGTGAAGATGCAAAGCTGCGAAACTGGATCACCCCGGACGGCAGTCCGGGCCCCAGTGGCCAAGGCGGATTCAAGGCCGAGCCGGGCCGCTATCATCTCTATGTTTCACTCGCTTGCCCCTGGGCCCACAGAACCTTGATATTTCGCGCCTTGAAGGGATTGGAAGCGCTGATCCCTGTCACTGTGGTCGAGCCCCACATGTTGGAAAACGGCTGGGAATTTGCCACAGAGGCGGCGGGCCCAAAGGGCGGCCACCATATCCAGGGCGCCGAGCAAGACCCTTTGTTTGGCAAAGCATTCCTCTACCAAATTTACCAGCTCGCCGCGGCCGATTACAGCGGTCGGGTGACAGTACCTGTGCTGTGGGACAAACATCATCAGACCATAGTCAGCAATGAATCGTCGGAAATCATCCGTATGTTCAACTCCGCCTTCGATCATCTGACCGGCAATAACCTGGACTTTTACCCGCCCCATCTGAGAGAGGAGATAGATACGCTCAACGAGTTCATCTATCCCAATATCAATAACGGGGTTTACCGGGCCGGTTTTGCCACCTCACAACAAGCCTATGAAGAGGCCTTTGAGCAGCTGTTCAGTGCCCTTGACAGATTGGAGTTGCAATTGAGTGAACGCCGCTTTCTCACAGGTTCACAAGTCACTGAGGCAGACTGGCGCTTGTTTACCACTTTAATCCGTTTCGATGCCGTCTATGTGGGCCACTTCAAGACCAATAAACGCCGCATTGAAGACTACCCGGCGCTGAGCCAATACCTGCGCGATCTGTATCAGTACCCCGGCATTGCTGCCACGGTCAACTTTGAACATATCAAACAGCACTATTACTACAGCCATGGGCAGCTAAATCCCAGTCGCGTCGTACCCAAGGGCCCCGAGTTAGACTATCAGCGCAGCCATCAACGCCACAGACTGGAATAGTAAATCACTCGGGCGTCAGGCCGTAAAAGTCTGCCAGTTGCTCGAGCTGTTCATCTGAGTCGAGCCGCAGCTGCCAACGCACGGCGCCGGCATCGGCCAGCAGAATGCAAGGGCCTTTGAGCAAACGGATATCGTCGCTCAGCGCCATCAACACTGTCTGCATGGCCGGCAAGCGTACCTGCAGCTCATTGGGACTCAGCAGCAATCGCCCCTGCTCGCAGTCAATTTTCATCCCCTCTCCTCTCAATGGTTTTTCAATCAAAAACGCCCGCAGAAGCGGGCGTTTTCAGTTAAAGCCAAACTCAGTGGTGATGGCCACCGACGCCATGGGCATGACCATGGGCTATCTCTTCATGGGTGGCTTCACGGGCTGAGACCACTTCGATATCAAAGGTCAGCTCGCGACCGGCCAATGGGTGATTGATGTCCACTGTGGCCATAAACTTGCCCACCTTGAGCACAGTCACCTGACGCTGGCCTTGATCTGTATTGACTATCGCGCGCATGCCTGGCTTCCATACTTTAGCACCCATCAGGTGTTTTACCGATACGCGCTGCTCGGCGCCTTCAACCCGCTCACCGTAAGTTTCAGAGGCAGGCAAGGTCACACTGAACTTGGCACCTATCTCTTTGCCTTCGATGGCTTTCTCGACTCCAGGCATCATGTTGTCATGGCCATGCAGATAGGCGATGGGATCGTGCCCCTCGTTGGTTTCCAGCACTTCACCCTTTTCATCGCGCAGCGTGTAATTGAACTGCACCACCATATCTTCTTTAACGCTCATTCTGAGTCCTCAGTATTCATGATTCCGGCGCAGCTTAACAAAACTGTCGCCTGCACTCCACTGCTTTGGATTAGCGCCCGGCACCCGGCACTATCGCCAGATGCTCGAGTCGCTCCAGCACCTGGTGATTTTTAAGTGCCAACTGACAAACACCACCATCGATTTGATGCTTGGCGGAGCAATCCACACTCCAACTGCGCAGCAGATATCCGGCCAAGGCCGCGTTGCTGGCCACCTTGAGTTCACCATCCTCCATACGATAGTCGAGCATAATCGCCTCCGGATGCTTCAGGCTCGGATGGGGTACCAACACCAGTTCCACCGGCGTCAACCAGTTGCTGTCGGCCGCCGGTTGCTCCTTGGGCAAGGGAGAGCCCTCAAGTTCTCTGGCCTGCTTGATACGGGTCACCACAAAGTCGTTGAACTTGCCATGCTGTCTGTCAAATGCCCGTACATGCCAGCGCTGGCCGTTGTTGACCAGGGCATGGGGCACAATTTCACGGAGGGTTTCACCGCTTGAGGTTGAAACATATTGCAGTGCCAGCGCCTGCCCTTGCTGAATCGAGCGCATCAGCGCCGCGATAATCTCGGTATCCGGATGAATAAGCCGCACCGCATCAAAACAGACCTGGCTGGGAACCAGGGGCTGTGACAAACCATCACCAAAGCCACGGGCCAAACCCGAGAGAATGGCTTCGGGATCGTGATGAAACAAGGGCTTGAATTCATGCTGGCGCTGATAATGACGACTTGGGTGCATCAGCTTGAGGTTCTGCGGCGCCAATTCGCGATAGAGGCTGAAGTCGCGGGTGGCGGCCGCCAATCCGGTGGCAAACTTGGCAATCAGATCCTGACGACTGACCTGGCCAAAATACTGCAGACTGAAATCGATAAAGGCCAGACGCTGACGCTGGCCGTGACTCAACTTATCTATGTTGCTCATCTCGCTGCTCATATCATTCCCTGAGTTCAAATAGGTGAGGGAGAACGCCAATTTCTGCTGCCGGCATTATCCGGGCAGTTTCTTGGCGCCTTTATGAGCTAACATTAGCCAATCCCTTGGCTGCTGGCAATCATTTTGATTAGCAGAACTAGAGTCCCAGAGCTTTAAAGGTTTCGGCAGAGGGGAAACCGTCGGCCACCAAGCCTTTGCTGAGCTGAAACGCCTGTAAACTGGCGCGGGAGTTACGCCCGAGAATACCGTCCGGCTTTCCGGCATCAAACCCCTGCTCATTGAGCTTTTGCTGCAGCGCCTTTATCTGGGCGCGGCTCAAGCGGGTTTGCTGCGGCGGTGCTTTGGCCAGCCGTCCGGCGCCACTTATTCTGTCGGCCAAATGGCCTACTGAGATGGCATAAAACTCAGAGCGGTTCCAACGCTGGATCACCTGGAAGTTATCGTAGCCGAGAAACGCAGGTCCCTCGTGCCCGGCGGGCAGATAGAGTGTGGCTTCCATCTGGGCCTGTGGCAGCACCTCGCCATTGCTCTGGGTCAATCCCAGCGCCTGCCAGTCGGCGAGAGACTTTTTCTGCCCCAGGTGCTGATAATCAAACGCCTCAGGTAAGCGAACCTCCCTGCCCCAGCGTTCGTTGCGCTGCCACCCCAGGTGAGCAAGAAAGTTTGCCGCCGAGGTCAGGGCATCATCTATGCTGTTCCAGAGATCCGCCTTGCCGTCACCGTCACCATCGACGGCATAACTGGCGTAGGCACTGGGCATAAACTGGGTGTGTCCCATGGCACCGGCCCAGGAGCCTTGCATATCGGCGGCAGCAAAACCATATTTCTGGCTCAGCTTCAGCGCTGTCATCAACTCCTGGGTAAAGAAACCCGAACGGCGGGAGTCACAGGCCAGAGTCGCCAGCGAGTCCAGGACCGGCATCTTACCCTTGTAGCCTCCGAAATTGGTCTCCATGCCCCAGAAAGACAAGAGATATTGCGGCGGCACACCATACTCGCGCTTGAGCTTGTCCAGCAGCGCCTTGTGCTCAACCAGCAGTTCCCGGCCCTTGGAAACCCGCCAATCTGTTACCCGTTTATCGAAATAGTTGGCAAATGTCTGGGTAAACTCGGGCTGACTGCGATCCAGCTCTATCACTCTGGGGACAAACTTGAGTGGCTTAAGATGTGAGTCGATGGTCTGTTGACTGATACCCTCGTTAAGGGCCTTGTCCTGCAACTCCACAATACACTGAGGAAAAGCCGCTTCTCCGGCCTTTATCAGGGCTTCTACAGGATCCTCATTCTGGGGGGCTGCCAGCGTTTGCGTGGCCAGCAGCAGGGGAAACCAGGATAATACTCTGAACACCTTCCGACTCCTTAAAAGATTAAACACCCCATCGAGTTCCATCCTAACCAGTCGCACAGCGTTTTTTAAGCCCCGCAGGCATAATTCCCTGTCGTTGAGCCGATTTTTAAGCATTTATTCCTGTTTGTTCATCTGAGGTTAAGATTCACTTGGACTCCAGTGCTTATGCCGTATAATGGCGCCACTAACCCTTGCTCAAGAGAGAGATCATGACTGATTTAGCGCCGGCACTGAGCCAATTTATCGATAACGTCAAAGAGCACCAGCAGGTGTGGGGCTTACAGGACGACTCCGGCGAAGGCTGGGTGGTGTGTGACTCCAGTGAATATGAAGACACAGATGTCATGCCTTTATGGTCTGATCAGGCGGTGGCCCAGAGCCATTGCACCGAGGAGTGGGTCAACTTCGCACCCGTAGCGATTTCACTGGAAGAGCTGCTGGAGTTCTGGATTGAAGATCTCAACGAAGATGGCGTATTGATAGGTATCGATTGGCGCGCCGAGCAGGAATGTCCCGAAGTTGAGCCGGTAGAGCTGGCCAAGTTCCTGGTGGACGTGGAAGCCGAATAAGCTTTACCCGGTCGGGAGTCACCAAGGCTCCCGACTTCTTTTAAGACTCAGAGCAGCATCTGCACAACCCTATGCCCTGTCCCTTGGTCGACATCCCCTTTAATTGCCGTCACAGTTGCTGGTTTTGTGCCGAACCCTGTGAGCACGTTTTTGCCTTTAGAGCCTCCCCCCATGCAGAACATGCCTCACTGAGCGTGCCCGCCTGTAAGGAGTGCCTGACGCTGGCCCGCCAACATCCTCTCACCTCAATATACGAGTGCCGTATTGCGGTTAAAGATGCGCTGATGAAGCGCTACGCCAAACATCTGGCCATAGGGCTGAATTGGACCCGTGAAGAGCTGGAAGAATCGGAGTTTTCCTGCAAAATTCTTGGCGGCTTTAAACGCAGCGCCTGGTTTATGTATGAAGTGGCCAGAGACAGGATCAATGCCAAGGGCTGGCCCCTCTGTATTGAAGGGGTTCCGCTGAGCGACGAGACGCTAAATACCGGGTTTGACTTCGACGGTTTGCACTACAGTTCGGTGTTTGCCGCCATAGAGCACTACGCCAAAAACTTTGCACTGGATAAAGACTTTCTGCAGGCCTTGACTGCGATCTGCGGCCGCGACAGATTTGCCTTTGCCGTGCGCCTGGCCAGACTCAACATCGCCGCGGACAAACGCACCAAGAAGCAACTTATCCGCGAACTGGAGCAGGAAAACAGCCGCTAATCAGCCGAGCTGACGAATTCTGTCCTGCACCGCTTCCACCAGCAGATCCGGCTGGAACTTGGAAATAAAACGATCGCAACCCACCTTTTCCACCATCGCTTTATTGAAACTGCCACTGAGTGAGGTATTGAGGGTGATATAGAGATCGGCCATCCGCTTGTCGTTGCGCACCTCATAAGTCAAACGGTAACCGTCCATTTCAGGCATCTCGGCGTCGGTGATCATCATCAAAATCTGATCTGTCACCTTGAGCCCCTGATCGCACCATGACTTGAGCAGCGTCAGCGCCTCGCGCCCATCGCTGCGTTCAATCACTTCAAGCCCCAACTGTCCTAAAGTATCGCGAACCTGGCGTCTGGCAGTGGGCGAATCGTCGACAATTAAAATCTTGTGCCCCGGCATCTTGGCCACCAAGGACTCATCCAGCACACCTTCCGAGAGACGCACGTCATAGTGGATGATCTCCGCCAACACCTTTTCCACATCGATAATTGACACCAACTCAGTTTTACCCTGAGTCTCAATACGGGTAATGGCGGTAAGGTAATGATTACGGCCGGCAGTCTTCGGCGGTGGCATGATATCGCCCCAGGTCATGTTGACGATATGCTCAACCTTGCCCACCAGAAAACCCTGCACACTGCGGTTGTATTCTGTGATGATAAGGTTAGCGTCTTCGCCCACCGGCATGGGCGAAAAACCTATGGCACTGCGCAGGTTAATGACAGGGATGGACGTACCGCGGATATTGGCGACGCCACTGATGGCGGGATGACTGCCGGGCATGGCAGACAGTTCCGGCAGTTTAACTACCTCTTTGACCTTGAATACATTGATGGCAAACAGCTGGGTCGAACTGATCCTGAACAGCAGCAGTTCCAGACGGTTCTCACCCACGAGTTGGGTACGTTGATCTACGGATTCCAATACTTTTGCCATAACGACTGCGTTTCCAATTTAACTTCGGAGTATTGAGCAAATTATAGTGGTAAAGCGGCACAACAAACCATGCTTCAGGGCAAATTTAGGCTAAATTGTCTTAAATGATACGCACTTGGATGCTGTTATATCGGCTACAAAAGATAGGGAAGGTGCGAACAAGTCCCATGCGTGCTCTGCGTCGGCTTACAGGCCAGGATGCAAGGCGTGGTTCGCAGCAAATGGCCCTAGTCCTTTGCAAGAGGCATAACACAGCAGGCAGGTAAGCCACGCCCTTTGGGGCTTTCACAGCAACCGGCTCTCTGCGTTATCCGACTTCGACAGGCCCCGGCATGCCTTCAGTCAGATGCCTTGAACGCCAATTGCTGTGTAAGCCAGAGTGCCGCGAGGACTGATTCGCACCTTCCATAGGATTAAACGCATAAGTGCTTATAGAGTGGAGCTGGGCAAAACCAAACCACCAAGCACGACAAGGCCCGGCTTGACCCGTCATTATCCTGCTCAAGCTTTGCCGACGGTTTTACGGGCCAGGATGATACCCGCCAGCGCCGGCAACTGGTGTTGGCGGATAATCTCAAAGTTGCCGGTATCTTCAAGAACAGCCAAGAGTTCAGCGTGATTGAAACGGTTTTCCTGGGGATGTTCAAACAAACGCCGACTCAAGGGATTACAGATAGCAACGCGATAAAGCTCTTCCATGACGAAATAGCCGCCAGGACGCAATACTCTGTGTACTTCGGCCACCGCCTGTTGCCAATCCGGAATATGATGAAAGGCGGCAAAATCAACCACAAGGTCAAACTGGCTATCGGCAAAAGGCAAGGCGCTGCCATCGCCCTGGCACAGATGCAACCAGTTTTGATCCGAATACCACCCGGCGCAGTGGCTGACCATGTCGAAATCAAAATCGAGCGCCCACACTTCTTCCGCCCCCAGATCCTGACGCACAAGCGCGATTCCCTCACCAAAGCCGCAGCCTATCTCCAAGGCGCGACTAAAAGCAGGTAAAGGCTTGGCAAACAGCTTCAACAACATCCGCCGCTCCAGCTGTCTTTGCAGCCACAAACGCAGCGGATGCCTGACTATCGATTTTTCAAAGCGATTGAGTTGCATGAATGGCAAACCACCCAAGATAATTCATGGTTAATATTTAAGGCCCTTGCGGCGACAATCATCTTCACTCTTCCCCAAAGGGTTCCAGCGGCAGTTGATCCCAATAGATGCCCTGACCGAAGAAGTCTTCCAACAGTTGATTGAGCCGCGAAAAACTGCTCACCCTTTGCGGCTTGCCACTGATACAGTGCCACACGTACCTGTGGCAGTTATTGTCAAACAAGTCATAATCCCGATACTGAAACAGGCTCTCGCCGGCGCGGGCCAGCGCCTGTTCACTGACCAGGGGCATTCTTTGATGATCGCAGGCAACAAACACCTTGCTGCCGCTGCGACCTGCCAGGAAACGCTTCACCGACACTGGCCGCACCAGACCGCTGCCGTGGAGTTCGGCCAACATATCGTCACCGAGCCAGATACCTGTGTGTTCAATGACCCCGAATACGTGGCAGCACACCAGCATCCCGGGCTGCACTCGTTTGACACTCTGACTGTGAAACCATTCACTGGGTGTCAGCCGCGCCTGACCCTTGGCCCCCTTTGTCGGCATATCCTTGAGTACTCGATTGCGGGCGACTTTCTTACGCTTCTGCCCTTCATCGGCAAGCCACACGGCGCCGAGTGCGGCAGAGCCGAGCCAGAGTAACGGAAGTGCCATAGCTTTGCTCCTTAACGCCTTGAGTGGCACTTTGAAATTAATCGAATTCGGGCCGCTTGGCAAAGTTCAATTCGACCAAGCTCAGTTCTGACAACGCTCTGATCAGTATCAAACCAAGGGAATACACCCAGGAAGTGTTCACCGACTGCTATACCCAGGAGAGGAAATTGGCCACAGGCTCTTTGGCGGCATCACAGCTTTGCGCCAGAAACAGCTCGCCACAGGCCAGCGCATCGGTCAGGGCATTGTGGGCCGAATACGGCGGCAGATGATAGCGGCTGCGGCAAGCGCCGAGGCGCAGACTACCGCTTGGCAGCACCTCCTGTTGCCGCTGCAGGCGGGTCTTTTCCAGCAGCAGGGTATCTATCACGGGAAGGTGCAACTTAGTACCATATGCCTGCTGACAAAGCCTGCTGAGAAAAGCGCAGTCCAAAGGAGCATGATGCATCAGTAAAATGCGCCCCTGACTTTGCCCTAACAACCAAGGCAAGAGCTGTTCGGGCGCCAGCGCCCCCTGTTCAAGATGGCGATCCATAATGCCGTGAATCGTGGCGCTCTGACCGACACTGCCGGCAATACTCACCAATTTGTGGCGGGCGCCGCTGAGCTCCAGTCTGCCTTTGTTGATGGGCACCACACCGATAGAGAGTATCTGATCGCACCCCGGCTCTAGGCCGGTCATTTCCAGGTCCAACGCCATCAAAGGCGCCTCTGCCACAGGCTTGGATAACACAGGACTCAAAGCCTGGTAAAAAGATTTGAGTGGCTCCTTAGCCTGCCAACAATGCCAGGCCAGGCGGGCTTTGTGCAGCAAAGGCATCCTAGAAACTCCGGGTAAACTTGAGTCTCAACGCCGCCTGGGCATCATGCACCACTTTGAAGGCATCCCTGAGTTGATGACGCATCAGTGAAGAGAGTGCCTGCGGCAACAGAAAATTGCTTATCTTCTGGCCTTGCTCAAACTGACGCCCCTGATTCGCCAGCCGCATATGGGCAATAAATTCATGGGCATCGGCAAGGTTGAGGGCGTCTTTGCGGCTCAGCAGCTTGCTCTCCATCAAGGCGCGGATCCGTTTGGCGGTATTGACCTCTTTGATACCAGTGGCCAAGGCATATACCCGGGCGATGTCATTGATAAGGGCGCTGCCCCTGTGTTTGAGATCCATCCCCTTGACCTCACTGCCATCCCTGTCGAGCACGAATTGGCGGAAGAATCCCAATGGCGGCGACTCACTTAAGGCATTGCCGGTCAGGGCCGCCAGAAAGATATCCTTGTCTTTGGTCTGCGCCAGCACCTTGTCTTGCAGCGCATCGAACAGGCTGTCCGGCCCATATACGGAGCGCATATCGAAAAAGATGCTGGCATGCATCAAGGCCTTGGGCTCAGGGGTGTTGACCCAAGAGGCAAACTTCTGCTGCCAACTTGTCAGCGACAAACACCAGTTGGGATTTTGCGCCATGATATCCCCGGGGCAGTATACATAACCGCATTCGTTGAGCCCGGCGCACACCCCCTTGGCCAAGGCCTGAAAATAACCTCTGGCATGCTCATCCGGCTCTTCTGCCAGCAATAAACCATTGTCCTGATCCGAGCAGGCGGCCTGATCCTGCCGCCCCTGAGAGCCAAATGCCAACCAGCAAAACGCCATCGGCGCCTCCCCGAGCAGCGCCTGATTGAGCTGGATAAGTCTGCGGGTAAGCGCATCGGTAACTGAGGTCAGTACCCGGCCAATCTCCTCGGCACGGGCATCCGCACTGATAAGGTTTTGCAGCAAAAGTGGAATTTGTCGACTGACGCCGATAAGGCTTTGCAAATCTTTTTGCCGCTCTATCTCGCCTATCAGCAGCAAAGGTTGGGATGCCTGACTTCGCAGTATGTCTGTGCTGGTGATCATCCCGACCGGCTGCTCTCGCTCCATGACCGGCAGATGGTGAATGTTGTGCTCGCTCATCAGCAGCATGGCTTCAAATACCAGGGCCTGGGCATCTATGTATACGGGCTGGCGGGTCATGGCTTGAAACACGGCTTCATTGCCGGTAAGCCCCTCGGCCAGCACCCGATTACGCAGATCCCTGTCGGTGAGGATCCCCACCAGTTTGTGATTATCCAGAACCAAGACAGACGACACCCTGTGCTTGCGCATCAGCTTGGCCGCATCCGTGATACAAAGGCGGTGATCGACACTGACAGGCTCATGGGTCATCAGGGTGCTGATACGGCTGGTGGTGGTCAAATCCCTGGCCCGAAAACGACCTTGGTGGCGCAACCGTTTGGCATAGGCGCGGTTGAAGAAGCGGTCGAAGCTGCGACACTCCAGGCGCAGAGTGTCAAACAGCGCCGGTGGCACATGATAGACCAAGCCATCTTCGAGGATCAGCACCTTGTTACTGATCTCCTCGCCCGACAGCAGAGAGGGAAAGCCAAAGCAATCGCCCTCCCCCAAACGGTCCAGCAACTCGCCTTCGGCATCGCGCACTTCAAAGGCACCGCTGCGAACGATATAGAGCATGGGGTTGGCCGAATCCAGCGGCACGGCTTTCATCGACTTGCTGTAATAACCTATGCCGATGGCGCGGCAACATTGCTCCAGCAAGGGTTGCGGCAGTTCATCGAAAGGAACCGTCTGTTGCAGAAAGCTGCGAATAGGCAGCAGTTCACTCTCATCCATGGGCGGCCTTTAGAGTTGGACTGACTAATCTCAATATTGCCCACTCTGTATCATGCTGGCTATCTGGCTTTAGTCGAATACAGCCAGAACCAAGGCAGAAAGCCCGAAACAGAAAGCCCAAACCAAAGAAAAATAGAAAGTTGAGTATCCAACCCAAACTGCACTGATAAAAAAATCCCCCGGCCAAGCGGGGGATCTTCCATTTATGCAGCATCAGACTATCAGTGTTCCTGCGCCGTGCCTGCACCTTTGGGGAAACGGATGGATTCAACCATTTCCTGTACATGCTCCGGAACAGCGGCTGTCATCTTGGCAACAATAATCGCCACAACAAAGTTGAGTATCATGCCAATCATGCCTATTCCTTCAGGCGAAATACCAAACAGCCAGTTTTCAGCGCTGTTATCGGCAGGATTAATGAACTTGAAGTAGATGATATAAGCCGCGGTAAAGCCAAGCCCCACCACCATACCGGCTATGGCTCCTTCCTTGTTCATCGACTTGGAGAAAATACCCATCACGATTGCCGGGAACAGTGACGATGCCGCCAAGCCAAAGGCAAAGGCCACCACTGCCGCCACAAACCCTGGCGGATTAATCCCGAAGTAACCGGCAATCACTATACCAACAGCCGCCGCGGTTCGGGCATAGAACAACTCCTTCTTGTCTGAGATGTCCGGCATAAAGTTTTTCTTCAACAAGTCATGGGATACCGAGGTTGAGATAACCAGCAGCAAGCCCGCAGAAGTCGACAGCGCCGCCGCCAGACCACCGGCTGCAACCAGAGCAATCACCCAAGCCGGCAGATCGGCGATTTCAGGGGTTGCCAGCACCATGATATCGCGGTCGATATTCATCTCATTGCTGCTGTCGTCGGTGAGATTACCCTTGGCGTAGTACATCTTGCCGTCGCCATTTTTATCATTCCACTTGATAAGCCCGGTGGTTTCCCAGTTTTTGATCCACTGCGGCGCCGACTCATAGGCAACACCTGTCGATTCAGGACCATTGATGGTTTCTATCATGTTCACCCGGGAGAACGCCGCCAAGGCAGGCACAGTGGTGTACATAATGGCAATAAACACCAGCGCCCAACCGGCACTGATACGGGCATCTTTCACCTTAGGTACGGTAAAGAAACGCACAATAACGTGTGGCAAACCGGCAGTACCTACCATAAGCGCAGCAGTGATGGCGAATACATCTATGGTGCTCTTGGCGCCTTCTGTGTATTCAGTGAAACCCAGCTGGGTTTGCAGGCCGTCGAGTTTTTGCAGCAGATACACCCCGGTATTATTCCCGGCGGCGTCTATCAGTTCAGCGCCAAAACCGATTTGTGGAATGATATGGCCTGTCATCATCACAGAGATAAAGATGGCCGGAACCATAAAGGCGAAAATAAGTACGCAATATTGGGCCACCTGAGTGTAAGTGATCCCCTTCATGCCACCGAGTACGGCGTAGAAGAACACTACCGCCATACCTATATACACCCCGGTATCGACATCCACTTCCAGGAAGCGGGAGAACACCACCCCAACACCGCGCATCTGCCCGGCAATATAGGTAAAGCAGATAAAGATGGCGCAAATCACAGCCACCACTCGGGCCGCCTGGGAGTAATAACGCTCACCAATAAAGTCAGGCACAGTGAACTTGCCGAACTTACGAAGGTAAGGCGCCATGCACAAAGCCAGCAACACATAGCCGCCGGTCCAGCCCATCAAGTACACACTGCCATCGTATCCGACGAAAGAGACAATCCCCGCCAGCGAGATAAAGGAAGCGGCCGACATCCAGTCTGCGGCCGTCGCCATACCGTTCATCACTGGGTGAACCCCGCCACCGGCAACATAGAAATCTTTGGTAGAGCCGGCTCTTGACCAGATGGCAATCCCTATATAAAGGGCAAACGAGAGCCCCACAATCAAAAACGTTAATGCTTGAACATCCATACGGCCCGCTCCTTAGTCTTCGTGTACGTTATATTTTTTATCTAAGGCATTCGCTTTGGCCGCATATACGAAAATCAGCACTACGAATACATACATGGAACCTTGCTGGGCAAACCAGAAGCCAAGCTTGAATCCCATAAAATGAATTTCATTGAGAACATCCACCAGCAAAATCCCACAACCGTAGGAAACCACGAACCAGATGGCCAGTAGTGCCAGTACCAAGCGCAAGTTTTCGCGCCAGTACCCCTTTGCCTTGTCATTGTTTTCAAAACCCATAGCGACTCCCCTGTGGTAATAATTATTAAGTCACAGTTAATCTAGCAACCGCCGGGAGTGCCACAATCAAGACCTTAGTCTAACCCCAAATTTACACATTAATAACAATTGTAAAAATCCAATATTTATCAGCTGGTTAAAACAAAATACGCCAATAAAACGCTCGTTTAATTGGCGCTTATTATTAGACCAATGTCGAAGTGATTTTCAGGATGGTTTGCATCAGGAAGCGGCCCTTCTCCGCCATGGGAAGGGTCGAACAAGAACCCAAAGCTGCCATAAACGCTTTTATCGAACCGAGGTGGAATAAACTCTTATGACCATTCAGGCTCTTGTCTGAATTTGTTCGGCAGATTAATGCCAAAAAGCGTAAAAAAAGAGGCCATTCGGCCTCTTGATTGCATTTTCTTGACTGCATTTGCAAAGTGGTCGCTATGGCGCTTCCTGGTTCAAATAGAGGACAAGCGCTGCCAGCTCCTTGGGATCTGAGCTTTGGGAGGTGATCAAATACTTGCCATTGACCAAGAGTGAAGGCACACCACGGATCCCTGAGAGCTGAGTCTGGGTATCATAATTGGCCAACGCCAGCTTGCTGTCGGCCGAGCCCAAGGTTTGGTTAAGCTCTTGCTCATTGACCCCCTGCGCCAAGAAGAAATCCTTCAACTGCTGCGGCCGATCAAAAGCCTGATGTTTCTCATGGATCCTGTTGAAAATATTGCCGTGCACCTGATCGGTTATCCTGAATTTTTGCGCCAGATAATAGGCTTCCTGACTGAGGATCCAGGAGGGACGCCCGGCACCGACCGGGGTTCGTTCAAAATCCAGTTTCCCCTTCAGCAGGGCAGCAGTTTGCTGCATCAAGGGATCCTTGTGATAGCAATGGGGGCAGTTATAGGAGAAAAACTCTCTGACTATGCCACTCTTGGCTTCCGGGATCCCTGGCACCTTGACATAATCGCGCCCTTCCTGAAAATCGGCCGCACTGGCACTGAAACTGCCGAAGGCCAAGAGTATCAGCGGCAAGGCTCTCACCATTCTGGATAAAAAAGACATAGGGTTTCCTCTTGTTCTGTTTTTAGTCACGCTTTTTATTGGCAAGCGGCAATAAGGCTATCAGCCTCGGGGTAACTGTATTCAAAGTCAAGCTCGCGGCAGATGAGAGAGCCATCCACCCACTTACCAGTTTCACTCTCTGTTGCAAACTCAGGCGATGCCAGGCCAAGCGCCTTGGCGGCAAGCGGATAGAATTCTTGCCTGGTTGGATGACACGGCGCACAAAGGTTATAGATGGCCCCTGGGTTAGCGGCGGTCAATAACTGCAGGCAGGCATTTATGCAATCATCGAGATGCACCAGATTCACCACGGCGTTTGCTCCGGGCAGCCCTTTCTTGCCGGCCAGGAAGCGCCCGGGGTGACGGCCAGGTCCGACCAAGCCGGCAAATCGGATGACAGTGACTTTGAGACCTTCGTTGGCAAGCGCCAGTATCTTCTGCTCAGCCATCGCCAAGGTGCCGGAATAGCTGTCCGCCGGAGCATCAACAGATGTTGCCTCTGTGACCACGCCCTGAGATTGTGGGTAAACCCCTGAACTACTTATAAACAACAGACGTTTGATGGAACTTGCTGCAATCACAGGCAATAAACGCTCGAGAGAGGACAGATAATCATTGGCGCCGCGCCTGAGGCCGGGGGGGATATTGAGCACCAAGGCATCACAGCCATCCGGTAACGAAGGTAAAGGTGCAGGCTCAGCAAGATTGAGGGTTACGGCATCCATCCCCTCTTTTCTCAACAGATCCGCGCCCTCCTCGGTACGCTTACTGCCGCAAACCTTAACGCCTCTGGCCAGCAGTTCCTTCGCCAGTGGCAAACCAAACCAGCCGCAGCCCCAAACCGCAATATGTTTCATCGCCCTACTCCGTTGTAAACCGAGCTCAAGCATAAGACAAATAACAATAAAAACCAGAGGTGAACCTATGAGTGGCCAAACTTTGGCCTCTCACGGCAAGAGAAAGCGGGTTGCAAGCTATTCCAGGGCACTGAAATAAAAACTGATGCTGGCACCGGTTTGCAGGGTTTTTGAGGCGCCTTCGGTCAGTTCATCAGACTTGAGCACGGCCTCCACGCTGACCTCCTCATCCATCAGAAAGCGCAACTTAGGCTCGCTGCCATCGCGTTTACAGGCCCAGACCTGGGGTTGTCGCACCTCTGCGGTCGTCATCATCACCTTGCCGACACTGTTGTCAGACAGACTCACCAGGGTGCCAGGCGGATATATACCCAGCACCTTGACCAGCGCCGAAATCAACTGCTCCTGATGTTGGCCGACCCTATTTTTAAACAGATAACCCAGGGCAATTTGCGGTGACACCATCTCCTGACGCGCCAATTGGCTGTCGTAGTCATTGGCCAGTGCCACTATCTGAGTGGTCAGGGGCAGCTTGGCCAGCTTGAGCCCATCGGGGTAGCCTGAGCCATCGATAAACTCATGGTGATGCATCACTATATGCAGTACCTCATTGCCGAACAGGCCACTGCGCTTGAGCATGTCATAGCCAAAATTGGGATGCATGGAGAGAAAATTGCTTTCATGGGGGCTCAAGGGGCCGCGCTTGCGCCTGATGGCATCGGGCACCTTGAGTTTGCCTATATCATGCAGCAGTGCCCCCAGAGCAATATCCCTCAGCTTGTCCTTGGACAACTCAAGCGAATGACCGATCATCAAGGCCAGTACCGCCACCGATATCCCGTGCTGAGTCACGCTGGGAGCGCCTTCACCACTGGACACCAAGGCCAACTTGGGATTATCGGATTCCAACAGATGCTCCAGCATCAGCTCTACCAGAGCTGAGGCTTCACGAACGGCGCCTTCGGGATCGGACACCAACTTACTGACCACGGTACGACTGTCATTAATGGCATTCAAAAAACGCCCCTGGCTCTTGCGTATCGCCTTGCGGGCAGAGGCTTTGGGATCCGGTTTATTGTCCTTTGTTTGCTCTGTTGCCTGCTGCGCCTCGTCTTCCTCTTCAATCACATCATTGAGCAGCTCCTCGTCGGAGAGCAAGATGACATAGGGCACCCCGAGATTACGGATCATCTCTATCTGGCTGGCATCTTTGATTTCTATACGATTGAACAAAAAGGGATGATCTGTCCAGGACAGAGGCAACTTGACTGTAATGCCGGTTTGCAGGCGTGACAGCGGGAGATGGATCCTTTCAGCTTTGGCCACTCAAAGTTTCTCCAGAGAACAACTTGATAAACAAGGTTTTAAAAAACCAATACCCAAGAGTCTTAACTATAGACCATTGAAAACCAAGCGTAAGACTTCAGCGCCAAATTTATGACAAAAACAGCATATTTGACAGTGTTTTAGTTCCTAAACGGCCGCTGAAGCCCTTTTCTGTTCATATTTCATCCAAAATGGCTGCAATTGATAACTCTTTAAGCCGAAATATGCCAATGGGTTTCTGTTTTATATAGCAAAAAACCGCCAATCTTGCCTTGTATGTCACTCCAACTTGTCTTGTTTTTGCCAGTCGTTCAAATAGTGGCGCAAATGAGCCGACTTGGCGAGGTACAGCAAAGACCAGAACAGCAGCAAGGCATCCAGCGCCAGATTCCAACTGAACAGCCAGTCGCTGTGACCAAGACGCTGAATAAGCAACATGCCGTCTATCCCCAGCAACAGCGCCAACCACCAACGAATTTGCCGAAATAGTGGGATCACCACCTCAAATACCCGTTTACGTTCCGCCACGATCAAACCATAGACCAGCAAGGCGCCGGCACCGGCGGCCAGAGCCAATAGGAAGTCGCTCTTTTCCGGATAAAATAGCCGCACCAAAGCGGCCCTGTCGCTGGCCTGGGTAAGGGACGCGGCAAACACACACCAGCCGCGGGCCAGAAACAGTACTATGATGTAAAGCAGTAACGGCGGCTTGATATGACCGTTATTGTCGAGCCAGCGCACGTGTTCAAATTTAAGCAAGGGCAGAATTCCATCATTGTGACTCACCCAGACAGGGCCTGGCGCAGCCATCATAAAAAAGTAACCGAAAGCGCTCACGCTTTTGACTGACTCAGGCTTCTAGGCAGATGAACCTACAGGCCTTGAGTCCGAAGCATCTTCCAAAACAATGAGGTGGGTCCTGCGGCGGCGCAATTCAAGTTGTGTAAGGCAAATAAGCTAAATAAGGGGGGCCTGAACAGACTGTTTGGCTTTTTTGAGTTTGAAATGTTAAGAGTCCTTATCAACTCGGGTCAGTTGATGCTAAGTGAACATAAAAAAGCCCCGCAGCTTGGCGCAACGTAGATCAGATAAGCGGAGCTGCCTTGTGATTAACAGGATATTGGGTCTTTGATATTTTTACCGCCCTAGGCCGATTTGGCTTAGGGCGTTTGTCTATAAAAAGGATGGACAAGTCTCCTCGCAGACTGTTTAGACGCTTCGGCGTATTACCTGGTGACACCGCTTTGCTCATGACTTTGAGCTGACTTGCGATGAACTGACAAGCGTATTTAAAGCTGATTTCATTGGGCATTCGACCATGCTCTACTGCCGCCTGGCTCGCTTCTCGTCTCACCAAGTTATAACCAAAGTCGGCAAAGCAGTTTTGAATAGACATAAAAAATCGGAAACCTACAAACAGGTTTCCGATTATCTCTCATCAGGAGGATCGGTCAACCGATCCTTATCCTGATCTACGTTGCGCAGCTTAGCGGGGCTTAAACAGAGAAATAGAGCTCAGGGCTGCAGCAGCGCCAGCAGGCCGGCTTCATCCAACACCTTGACCCCCAGCTCATTGGCCTTGGTCAATTTGGAGCCAGCGGCCTCGCCGGCCACCACGCAGTCTGTCTTCTTGGAAACACTGCCGGACACTTTGGCGCCGAGCGCCTCCAGCTGCGCCTTGGCGTCAGTGCGGCTCATCTGGCTCAGGGTGCCGGTCAATACCCAGGTCTGCCCCTTGAGCGGTTGCTCGTCTTCAGACGGCGCTTCGATGGCCGGCCAGGTCACCCCGGCGGCCAGCAGTTTATCTATCACCTCAAGGTTGTGGGGCTGAGCAAAAAAGTGCGCCACATGCTGAGCCACTATGGTACCGACATCTTCCACTTCGATAAGCTGCTCGACATTCGCTTGCTTGAGGGCATCGAGCTCTTTGAAGTGCCGTGCCAAGTTGGCAGCGGTAGACTCGCCTACCTCACGGATCCCCAAAGCGTAGAGAAACTTGGCCAGGGTTGTTTGCTTGGCCGCTTCTATGGCCTGCACCAGATTGGTGGCCGACTTGAGCCCCATCCGCTCCAGCATGGTCAGGGCCGAAGCCGTGAGTGAGAACAGATCCGCCGGGCTCTCTACCAGCTCCTTATCGATCAACTGCTCGACTATCTTGTCGCCCATGCCGTCTATATCCAGCGCCTTGCGGGAGGCAAAGTGCTTGATGGCTTCCTTGCGCTGCGCTTCGCAGAACAAGCCACCGGTGCAACGGGCCACGGCTTCGCCCTCGAGGCGTTCTACCTGGGAGCCACAAACCGGGCATTGCTCTGGGAAACTGATCTCTTTGGCATCCTCAGGTCTTTTTTCCGGCACCACGGCAACCACTTGCGGGATAACATCACCGGCGCGGCGAATGATCACAGTATCGCCAACTTTGACCCCAAGGCGGGCGATTTCGTCGGCGTTGTGCAAAGTGGCGTTGGAAACTGTCACCCCACCGACAAACACAGGCTTGAGCCTGGCGACCGGTGTCACGGCGCCGGTGCGGCCTACCTGAAAGTCGACCCCTTCGAGTAGAGTCATCTCTTCCTGGGCCGGAAACTTATAGGCGATGGCCCAGCGCGGTGCACGGGAGACAAATCCCAGTGTCTGCTGCGCTTCTATGCTGTTGACCTTGAATACCACACCATCGATTTCATAGGCCAAAGCACTGCGGCGCGCCATAATATCCCGGTAGTAGTCATCCACTTCGCTGAGGTCCTTGGCAAGGCGGATCTCACTGCTGACCGGCAATCCCCAAGTTTTAAGCTGCTGCAACTGCCCAAGATGGGTGTCCGCCAGCGGGAAGGATTCCGGCTCAACCACACCCAATGCATAAGCGTAAAACGCCAGTGCCCGGGAGGCAGTGATCTTGGAGTCCAACTGCCGCAAACTGCCGGCGGCGGCATTACGCGGATTGACAAACAGCTTGTCTCCCTTGACCCGGTTACGCTCGTTGAGCGCCTCGAAGGCCGCCTTGGGCATGAATACTTCACCGCGCACTTCCAACAGCGGCGGATAATCATCGCCCCTGAGTTTCAGCGGCACCGCCCGAATGGTACGAACGTTTTCGGTAATATCTTCACCGACCGCGCCATCGCCCCGGGTGGCGGCGCGCTCCAGCACGCCATCGCGATAGAGGATACTGACCGCCAGACCATCGAGTTTGGGCTCGCAGCAATAGCTAAACTCGCCGACTCTGTCAGTCACCCGCTTATGGAAGGCGGCAAAGTCTTCTTCACTGAAGGCGTTGTCCAGACTGAGCATAGGTTTGAGGTGAGTCACCTGTTCAAACTTGGCCAGCGCCAGACCACCGACTCTGAGGCTTGGCGAGTCGCTGCGTTGCAGCTCAGGGTGCTCGGCCTCCAGCATCTTGAGCCGCTGCATCAGGCGGTCATATTCGGCATCGGGAATGCTGGGGTTGTCATCCACATAGTAGCGAATGTTGTGCTCGTTAATGGTACTTATCAGCTGATCAATTTCGTTTTCAATGGCTTGCATAAAAATTCCGCACAAAACAAAGGCCGCAGAGGCGGCCTTGGATAGAGAGACTCACACAGGCTCCCCGATGGATATCAGCCCTGAGCCCGAATACGGCCCAGGTAAGCTTGTTTGGTGTCCTGATGCCATAGCTGACGCTGGCCGTCCAGCAGATCGGCACCAAGATCATCCGCCAATTGATGGGCGGAATTGAGCATGATGGAAAAGTTCATCAGTGGATCGCCGTGACAAGGCAAGGTCATAAACAGGACTATCCCTTGAGTGTTGAACTGCTCCATGTTGTCCGGGTCAAACACCCCGGGCTTAACCATGTTGGCCAGGGAAAACAGCACCCGACCTGTGCCGGCGTTGTCTTCATGGCGATGGAAAATGTTCATGTCACCAAACTTGAAGTTCAGTGCCAACAGGCAAGGCAGCAGCTCAGCGCCGCTGAGGCTCTCGCCCTCTTTGGCAACCACATGCAGTACCAAAACATCTGTGGGATCGGGCAACTCATCGTGGCGCGATTCTTCCTTGGCCTGCTCGCGGGTCTGTTGTTCAGTGGCAAGTTGTGGCTCTGGCTGGCTGTTTACCTGATGACCGGCCTGGGCCGTGGTTTGAGTGTCGCTGTGATTATCCGCGCCCAGCCCAAGCTCCATCTGCATTTCGGCAGTATCTTCTTCATCATCGATATGCAACACAGGCTCTTGCCGTTGTGGCTTGCTGTTCACTCTCGGCTCGGGTTTGGCGCCTGAGAGGGAAAACGACTGTTCGCCTTCAACTTCATCCTGCTGAGGCGGCTGGAAACCAGGTTTACGCAACTTGCTGCTCTTGAGCTTGGGTGGCTTCTCGTCCGGCGAAACTTTACGCACCCTCACCTCACCAATTCCATCGGCATCGAAACCTTCGCTGTCACGCCGGGCCTGGTCCTTGTAGAAACCTGTCAGCGGATTTTCTTTCAGCGACTTGGGCTGTTGTTTGCGGATAGACCAGAAACCGTGAACCAGCACGGCGATGATGGCAATCGCACCCAACACAAACAATACCAGTTGCAAATTTTCCATTGGTTACCTGTTTTCCTATGGTTATCCGGCGTCGGCCATAGCCACCGCTTCTTCAATATCGACTGCGACTATGCGAGAGACACCCGGCTCATGCATAGTGACACCTATCAACTGATCAGCCATCTCCATGGTGAGTTTATTGTGGCTGATATAGATAAACTGTACGCTGTCCGACATCTCCTGCAAAAGGCGGCAGAATCTGTCGACGTTGGCGTCATCCAAGGGTGCATCGACCTCATCCAGCATACAAAAAGGCGCCGGATTGAGCCTGAAAATCGCAAACACCAATGATAAAGCCGTCAGAGCCTTTTCTCCACCCGAAAGTAGATGAATCGTGCTGTTCTTCTTACCCGGTGGCCGGGCCATGATGGTCACTCCGGTATCGAGCAAATCATCATCTGTCAGTGCCAAATAGGCACTGCCGCCACCAAATACCTTGGGAAACAACTCGCCCAGTCCGGCATTGACCTGCTCAAAAGTCGCCTTGAAGCGACTGCGGGTTTCCCTGTCTATCTTGCGGATCGCCTCTTCGAGACTGGCCAGCGCCTTGTTGAGATCTTCATCCTGGGCATCGAGATAAGCCTTCCGCTCTTTTTGCTGCTCATACTCTTCAATGGCCGCCAAGTTAATGGCGCCGAGGCGACTTATCTTGCGCCGAACCGATTCCAGCTGGTCCTGCCAGGGCGTTATTTCCGCCTCATCCGGCAGGTTTGCCGCCACTTCATGCAGCTTGATCTGTTGCTCGCTGAGCTGCGCCAATTGGCTGTCGGCCTGACCTTTCAATCCCTCGCGACGTAACTTTAACGTGCTGATTGTCTGAGTCAAGTGCTCCAGTTGTCCAAGCTGTTGTTTTTGCTTTAAAGCTGTACTATCCAACTGCTGTTGCTGCTCGGCAAGTTGGGCCCGGGTGCGCTCAAGCTCCGTCTGCATCCCGTGTTGCTGCGCAAGCAATCCTTCCAGGCGTTGCTCCAGCGGTTGCAGCTCGGCACTATCTGCATCTTGCTGCGGTTTATCCAGCAATTCCCTGCGCTTGTGCTCGGCCTGCTGCAACTGCTCGGTCAACTGTTTACGCCGCTGCGATGCCAACGCCAAGGCGGTTTTCTGCTCCGCCAGAGTCCCATTCAAGGTTTTTAACTGGCGCTCGAGTTCGCTCAGGCTGACTTTAAGGCTGTTTTTTTGCTGATTGGCCTCATTGTGGCGCTCACTCAGCAATCGCTCCTGCCGCTGGCGCTCATACAGAGTATCATCGGCAGCAAACTGACTCTCAATCAGCGTCTCCAGCTCAAACTGCTCCTGCTTGAGGCGCTCTTTCAACTCGGCGATTTCCGCTTCTATCTGTTGCCTTTGTCTGAGTTCGCGTGCCGCCTGCTCGGTGGCCGCCTCACAAGCCATCACAGCGCGGGTCAACGCCAGTTGCTGTTGCTGTAGCGCCTCGGACTTGAGCTGCTGAGCCTGCCTTAATTCGTTGAACCTATCCTGAGCCGCAGTGGTTTGTTGCTGCGCCTGCTGGCTCTCGCTTGCAAGCTTATCGAGCTCAGCCTGAATGGCGCCCTGCTCGGCAGTCAGCTTCACCAGTGACTGGCCATCCTCGGCGAGTGTCAGCTTTACATCATGCGCAAAAAGGTTGCCATCGCGGCAGAGGATTAGCTCCCCCTCTGCCAGCCCCTGCTCGAGCATGTTGGATGCCTGCTGCGCCGACTCGGCCCAGCGCACCCTGTTAAGCCAGGGGTTTAAGTTGACGCCGGCGCTGACCGGTCCCCAACTTTGGCGGCGAGTCTGAGCAAAACCTTGGCCATCAAATGGTTTGGAGTCAGGATAGACAGCGGCGCGCATCAAGGGGCCAAGCCAGGCCTCAACCACTTGCTCCCAACCGGCCTCAACCTGAATTTCCTGCCAAAGCTGAGTCAAGGCAGTTTGTGTTTCTTGCGTTGCTTGAGCGGCGCCTTCAAGCCACTGACTTATCAGCTCCAGGCGGCCAACTAGCCCCGAGCGGCGCTGCACCAACTGCTGCTCCGCTTGTCTTGCTTGCTCCAGCGCCTCCTGGGCCTTGGTCAACTCTGCGCCATGCCGTTCGATATCGGTTTTAGCTGCCGCCAATTGTGACTCACACAAGCTGACCTGCTGCTGAAGCTCTGCCGGGTTTGCCCCGTTATCGGCCTCAGGTTGCTGCAATCTTGCACTGAGCTTATCAAGCTGCTCGCTGCGCTGGGCATGTTGCTGCTTAAGATGCTGCTCCCGGGTAGCGGCCAGCTCCTGTTGATGCTTGATATCTCTGACCGCAGTCACCGCCTGTTGCAACTCGCCGGCAAGGCTTTCACTTTGCGAGAGCGCCGCTTCATACTGCTGGCTCAGTTCAAACTGCTGCTCTTCCAGCTCTTCCTGGCGCGGCAAATGTTGCTGCAAACTGTCATCCAGGGTTTGCTCCTGCTGCTTGGCCTGAGTCAGCTGTTCATTCAATGTGGCGATTTGCTGTTGCAGCGCACCCAATTCAGATGCCTGCTGTTTATCCCGTTCTTTGAGATACTTGAGCTGCTGCTCGATACGGGCGATTTCAGTGTTGTTGTGATAAAAATCGGCAACCTGGCGCTGCTCCTTTTCACTGAGTTCATCCTGAGCCAGCTTTTGCCGAGTCAGGCTCAACTCCAACTCTTGTTTCTGCGCCTGTTGCTGGGCCAGCTCTGTCTCCAGCCTTTCTATCTCGCTGTTTTGCGCCTCGGCCTGATCATTGAGCTCCAAAAAACGCATCACCAAGAGTTCGGCATGCAAGCGCCGCTCGCTTTGCTTGTATTCCCGGTAGCGTTTGGCGGCCTGAGCCTGAATCGTCAACTTATCCAGTTGCTTACCAAGCTCGGAGCGAATATCCCCCAGGCGCTCAAGGTTTTCACGGGTATGGCGAATACGGTTTTCCGTGTCCTTGCGCCGCTCTTTATAACGGGAGATGCCTGCGGCCTCTTCGATAAAGACCCTGAGTTCCTGAGGTTTGCATTCGATCAAGCGGGAGATGGTGCCCTGGCCTATGATGGCGTAGCTGCGCGGCCCAAGGCCGGTGCCCATAAAGATATCCGTAATATCCTTGCGGCGGCATTTTTGACCGTTGAGAAAATAAAGGGCTTCGCCATCGCGGGAGACCTGGCGCTTGACGGAGATTTCGCCGTAGTTGGCATACTGGCCGCCGATACGCCCAAGGGTGTTGTCGAATACCAGCTCAACGCCGGCGACAGAAACAGGCTTACGGGCACTGGAGCCGTTAAAGATAACATCGGCCATGGAGTCACCGCGCAGGTGTTTGGCCGAGCTTTCACCCAGCACCCAGCGCACGGCATCAATCACATTGGATTTACCGCAGCCATTGGGGCCGATAATGGCCGTCAGCGGATTGAGAAAAGGAATTTTAGTTGCATCGACAAATGACTTGAAGCCAGCGAGTTTTATCTGTTTGAGTCTCATATTTGCCGTTGGATGTCAGTGCCGATTGTTTTTGTTTTGCGGGCCAATCCTGAAGGGAATTCAATAGCCTGATTGAAACGCCGCCGTCCTGGCCCAATAAGCTGTATAAGCGCTGTCACTTTAGCAAAGCGGGCCGCATTTTGTAACGCTTTTTATTCCCTTGGCTGCGTTTTTCCCTTGTTTTCGTGGCCTTGGTTGCTCAAAATCGGCCCTAAGTGTTCTTTTATTGAGAGTAAGTGGTACATGTCCGCATCTTCAAGACCCGCCAAGAGCGGCGTCAACTATTTTCTCGAAGGCTTTAGCCTAATCAAACGTCCGGGCTTGCGCAGCTTTGTGTTTATTCCGCTGATGATCAACCTGCTGTTGTTTGCCGGGGTCATCTATTTTGCCATAGGCCAACTGGGGAATGTGTTTGCCTGGCTCGAAGGCCAACTGCCCGACTACCTCAGTTGGCTTAATGTGATCCTCTGGCCACTGGCGATTATCACCCTGTTGGTGCTGCTGTCGTTTATCTTCAGCTCTGTGATGAACTGGCTGGCAGCACCATTTAACGGCCTGTTGTCCGAAAAGGTGGAACAACTGCTGACCGGCAAGCCGCTCAATACCGGCGGCACCTTGGATTTAATCAAGGATCTGCCGCGGATCCTCGGCCGTGAATGGCAAAAGCTGGTGTATTACCTGCCGCGAGCCATACTGATCTTGCTGCTGTTTTTTATCCCTGTGATTGGCCAAACCGTTTTCCCTGTGGTCTGGTTTATCTTCAGTGCCTGGATGATGAGTATCCAATACTGTGACTATCCGTTCGATAACCACAAGGTGGCGTTCAAAGAAATGAAGTTTGCCTTGAAAAATACCAAGGGCAGCAGTATGAGTTTCGGCGCTGCCGTCACCCTGTTTTCCATGATCCCGATAGTCAACTTTATCGTGATGCCGGTTGCCATTTGCGGTGCCACCTCCATGTGGGTCGACAAATATCGTGAAGCCTATCGCAATCCTGCCATAGCGCCAGATTAAGCGCCGTAAGGCCAATTGAGACACAAAAATGCCTGCAGTTGCAGGCATTTTTATTGCTGAGGAAAGCTCTGTCTTAACAGGCACGCAGAATTAAACTGCCGATGGAGTAACCCGCACCAAAGGAGCTCAACAGGCCCAACTCCCCCTGTTTGAAGTCCTGGTGATATTTATGGAAAGCGATTACCGAGCCGGCCGATGCCGTGTTGGCGTATTGATCCAGCACCACGGGCGCCTTCAAAGGCTCAGGGGTTTCACCCAGGAGCTTTTTCACCACAAACTGGTTCATATTGATATTGGCCTGATGCAGCCACAGACGCTTGAACTGCTCGGGCGTGATACCTGCTTCTTCGAGCTGCCCATCCAAATGCTGGTATATCATGGGCAGCAGCTCTTTAAAGACCTTGCGCCCCTGTTGATGAAACAACTTGTCTGCCTCGCCGGAAGTGGCCGGATCACAACGGTTAAGGAAACCAAAGTTGCTGCGGATATTGTTCGAGTAATGAGTAAAGCAGCGGCTCGACAGAATTTCAAAGGCTTGCTGGGCGCGGCAAGTTGCGGCCTGCTCCAATACCAAGGCCGTGGCCACATCACCGAAAATAAAATGGCTGTCGCGGTCACGATAATTGACCTGAGCCGAACATATCTCAGGATTGATGACCAACACGCGCCCGGCGCTACCACTGCGAATGGCATTGGCCGCTGTCACCAGGGCAAAAGTCGCTGAGGAACAGGCAACCTGCATGTCAAAGCCATAACCCCGGGTGCCGAGGGCTTGTTGAATTTCAATCGCCATCGCCGGATAGGCCCGCTGGGTGTAGGCACAGGCGACTATCACCAAGTCAATGTCATCCGCCTTGAGGCCGGCATTATCAAGCGCTTGCTTGGCCGCATGCAAGCCCATTTCAGCCTGCAGTGACAGGCTGTCGCTGGCACGTTCAGGGATCATCGGCATCATGACTTCAGGATCCAAGATCCCCTCTTTGACCATCACAAATCTGTGTTTGATGCCTGACGCTTTCTCGATAAATTCACTCGATGAGTAATTCAGCGCCGCCACATGGCCAAGATCTATCTGGGCACGGTTCTCGGTATTGAACAGGTCAACATACTGATTGAAGCTGTCCACCAGTTCTTGATTGGTTATTCCTTCCGGAGGGGTAAACAGCCCGGTACCGGAAATGACAATCGCATCCTTCATAAACTACCTTCTTATTGTTTTGTGACCGGATCCGCCTGCAGCACAGTCTCTATTGGACTCATGCGTGGCTTACTCAGATCGATGACAACTGTTGCTGAGATCTTATCCTGGATGGCTTGCCTGTTGGCATCCCAAAAAATCTGCAAGAAACCCAGCAGTCCAGTGGCAAAGCCTGCACCGTATCCCCCGTAACGGCCAAAGGCGTCCCATAGGGAAAGCTTACCACCTCCGAGGGCAATCACCCGCACCCGCATGATTTTTTTGCCTAAAGTCTGACCATCAAACCAGGCAGTGAACAAGGTAAAATAGAATGCCGCCCAGCCAAATCCAAACCCGAGGTCATTGAGCATCCCCTTGGCCCAAGCGAGCAGACTGTATTGTGTTTCTTCCTCCTGCTCCTGCTCGTCCTCTTCAGCTTCCGGTCTTGAGTCGTCTTCGGCAGATGCTGGTTGGGTTTGTGTGTCGATTTTTGCATCGTTTTTTACATCGGTTTGTGCGTTAGCCATTTCATTGAGTGCCGCTACAGACTCGGGCTTCATTGAAGCCAACTGCGGCATCAAGTCTGCATTTATCGCCGCAATATCGGCTGAAGCCAGCGGCAAGTCATCCAATTCACCTTGCAACATGGTCTCGGCCTGGGTACGTGACAGCCCTGCCTCAGCCGCGGCATTGACCAGCAAACCCGCTTCATGTTGGGCGCAGGCCTTGTCCTCACACAAACTCAAACGCAACAGCTGCGGCGTCAAGGTCAGCAGTGTCTGCCCCTGAATTTCATTATCGCGACGCTCTTGCAGGCCGTTGACTTTTATCATCTGCGGCACCGCAGACCAAAGCAAAACCACCGCCATAAACAGGTACAAAAACCCCTTGGCCCAAGTGGAGATCCTGTTGGCGTGATTGTGTATATAGTAAGCCAGCAGGCACACCAAAAGCACAAACAGCGGGCCGGCCTGTTCGGCCAGTACTGCTATCAACAAACCGTCTATCGTGATAGCCAGCGCCCTTTTCCAAGGCTTTGCCAAGGGGGTGTAGAGTAGCTCCGGCGCCACACTGAATGCGGCCGGTGTCACTATGCTGCGGGGATCTTTGCCCGGATACAGCTTAAAGCCGCTCTTTTGCCCGGTTCGATTCGGATTTGCCTCCTCGGCATTGAAGTTGTGATCCAAGCCTGCTCTCCTATTTGGAATAGAATGTTGATTTTTGGTTAACATCGAATTGGCGTTGAGATTAACATAAAGCTAAACTGGCTTACTCCGAAGTTACGAATAACAGAGATTCATGTAATAACTAAAAAGAATAAAGAAGAACAAAGATTCACTTCTCTTTGATCTCATGGAGATTATGCTTTAGGGATGCAATCAAAGGAGGCCAGCAAGCCATGAGCAAAATTTTCGAAGACAATTCCTACACCATTGGTAACACTCCACTGGTTCGTCTTAACCGCGTCAGCAACGGCAAGGTGCTGGCCAAGGTAGAAGCCCGTAACCCAAGCTTCAGTGTCAAATGCCGTATTGGTGCCAATATGATTTGGGACGCCGAGAAAAAAGGCCTGTTGACCAAAGACAAAGAGCTGATTGAGCCCACCTCGGGAAATACGGGTATTGCGCTGGCCTATGTTGCCGCGGCCCGAGGTTACAAGTTGACTCTGACCATGCCCAACACCATGAGTCTCGAGCGCCGCAAGCTGCTCAAGGCACTGGGCGCCAACCTGGTACTGACTGATGGTGCCAAGGGCATGAAAGGGGCCATCGAAAAGGCCGAGGAAATCCGCCAATCGGCGCCGGATAAATATCTGCTGCTGCAGCAGTTTGACAACCCGGCCAACCCTGAGATCCACGAAAAAACCACAGGTCCTGAGATCTGGAACGATACCGATGGTCAAATCGATGTATTTGTTGCCGGTGTCGGTACCGGCGGCACCATTACAGGGGTGAGCCGTTATATCAAGAACACTCAAGGCAAGGCGATCACTGCTGTGGCCGTTGAACCAGCCGACTCCCCCGTGATCAGCCAGACTCTGGCGGGCCAACCTGTGCAGCCGGGTCCGCACAAGATCCAGGGCATAGGCGCCGGCTTTATTCCGGGTAACCTGGATCTGGAGCTGATTGACAAGGTAGAGCTGGTCACCAATGACGAAGCGATAGAGATGGCTCACAGGCTGATGAAAGAAGAAGGCATTTTAGTGGGGATCTCCTCCGGTGCCGCCGTCGTTGCCGCCAACCGCATCGCCGCCCTGCCAGAATTTGCAGACAAAAACATAGTGGTGATCCTGCCATCTGCCGCCGAGCGTTATCTGTCCTCGGCCCTGTTTGTCGGCCAATTCGGCGATCAGGAAAACGTGCAGTAAGTAAGCATAAACCGCAACTTGAAAGCCCTGTCTAATGACGAGGGCTTTTTTATGCCAACGTCTCGTCCTGAAATCAAAAGGGGTAATAACCACATATTTGCCCTCTTGATCAAAGTTTTATGCAACTGGCCTGTACTTGACTTGGGCTTTGGGCCATAAAGGCTTTTTTGAACCTTTCCCACGGCTCCCTAGACAATGCCCTTTTTCAGTGAACCCGCCAAACTCAGTGCCTTCGAAGCCAAATTTGAAGCACAAAAAATCGCCTTCGCTCCGGTCAGTTTTCAGGTGACCCGCTGCCTGCTGCAGTTCGACATCCTCAAGCATATAGATGCCGCAGGCGATGAGGGCATTAGCCTTGAGATACTCAAAGAACAAACCGGGCTGACAGAATATGCTCTGGGCGTTCTGCTCGATATGGCGCTCTCCATGGGGCTAGTTTGGCACAAGGGAGACGATTACATTCTCGACAAGACAGGCTGGTTTCTGCTGCATGATGATATGGCCGCCACCAATCTCAATTTTATCCACGACATCTGTTACCAAGGCCTGTTTCATCTGCAACAGGCGCTGGAGCAAGGCTCTCCCGAGGGACTGAAAGTATTCGGCGATTGGCCCACTATTTACCCAGCACTGAGCCAGTTACCGACAGAGGCCAAACACAGCTGGTTCGCCTTCGATCACTATTATTCAGATCACGCCTTTGACAGCCTGATGCCGCGCATATTTGCCAAAGGGCCGGCTCATTTGGTGGATATCGGCGGCAACACCGGCAAATGGGCCTTGAAATGTGCCGGCTACAATACACAGTGCCGGGTAACCATAATGGATCTTGCTCCCCAGCTTGAGCTGGCCGCCGAGGCCGCAAAAGCCGCAGGTTTGAGCGGGCGGATATCCGGCCTGGCGTGCGATCTGCTTGCCCCTGACGGCCCCTTTGTGACCGACGGCGATCTCTATTGGATGAGCCAATTCCTCGACTGTTTCAGCGAGGCACAAATCCTGGCCATCCTGCAGGCTTGTGCCAAAGCCATGCCGGCGACAGCCGAGCTCTGCATTCTGGAAACCTTCTGGGACAGGCAGCCCAATGCCGCCTCCGCCTACTGTGTCAATGCCACCTCGCTCTACTTCACCGCCATGGCCAATGGCAACAGTCGTATGTATCACTCTAAGGTATTGCTGAAACTACTGCAACAGGCAGGTTTCTATGTCGATGAAGATATCGATGACATAGGGCTTGGGCATACTCTGCTGCGCTGCAAGCTTAAATAGATTTGAATCAATGAATAACTTAATTTCAATTTTATTAATCAAAGACCGATTTTAGACTAGGACCATCAAATTGGAATCTAGAGGTCACAGTATGAAACTCGTTGCCACTACCACTGAAGAACTCAGCACTCGCGAGTCCAAGTTCAGTAAAGCCGCTTTCAAGCGACTGCCAAGCCCTCTGGCCGGGTTGGCGCTGGCTATCGCCAGCCTGGGTTGGGCCTGGGAAAACGTGTCAGCAGAATTTCCCGGCCTGGCATTGGGCGCGGCGGTTGCCGGCATATTACTGTCTCTGCTGACAGTCAAATTCATTCTGCATCCTGAATTACTGAATGAAGAACTGCGCCACCCTGTAGTCGGCAGTGTGCTGCCCACCTTTGCCATGGCACTGATGGTGATCTCCAAAGCCGTAGGGATCCATCTTCCTTTGTGTGGCTTCCTGATCTGGTTGACGGCTATCGCCATTCACTGCTGTTTACTGGCAGCCTTTGTGCTGCATAGAGCAATGGACTTCAACCTGGAGCATATGGTGCCCAGTTGGTTTGTGCCCCCTATCGGCATGGTGGTGGCCGCCGTGACCTTTCCCGGCGCCGAAGCCGGCGAGGTAGGCGCCCAAATCGCTCACATCATTCTGATGTTCGGCCTGGTGAGTTACTTGGTGATGCTGCCTGTGATGCTCTATCGCTTAATCTTCTGTAACCCGGTCGCGGATGCAGCCAAGCCTACCATAGCGATTCTGGCAGCACCGGCCAGCCTGTCTCTGGCCGGCTATCTGACCCTGACCCCGGAGCCTGAGCTTTGGTTGGTCGCCCTGCTGCTGAGTCTGGCCCTGCTGATGACCCTGGTCATCTATCTGGCCTTCCTGCACTTGCTGCGCCTCCCTTTCAGCCCTGGGTTTGCTGCCTACACCTTCCCCATGGTCATAGGAGCCACTGCCCTACTGAAAACAGCCGCCTGGTGCAACAGCCAACCCATGCTGCAATCGCTGCACCGGCCACTGGCGCTACTTGGAAATATTGAGCTTGTGATAGCCAGTGCTATTGTCGGCTTCGTCGCTATCAGTTACCTCAGACACTACCGCCCATGGTCTCTGGGAAACTGAAATTCCCATACACAGAAACCTGCAAAATCGTGATTTGCATCACACTTTTGCGATTTATTGAATCTTCAATGGTCCATTGAAATCTACTCAAGCTCCTAGACAAAGCAAATTCAATTTTTTATTCCGAACAAATTTAAACAAATAAAATACATTTGCGATCATATAAATTCACACAAAGGAATAATTTACTAATTAATGTGACTAATTAGTCAGCATGACCAAGAATCACAATAAATAAATGCTGTACGTTATAATTATGATAAAAAAATGATTAAGTTTGGTTTCAGGCCAATTTAATTACATCTGTATCATCCTTGTTGCACTTTTTATTTCACTAAGGTTATATTCCTGATACGTCCGGAAACATTATTTAATTAATTCGGATGAAAAAAATAAAAAACACACAAAAGTATCAGGGAGAAAAACATGCAAGCTAATTCTAAATTAGCCAAAGCGGTGCGCTTTGCGTTAATTAGTGGCGCAGCAGTAACCGCTATATCCATCCCCACTGTTCAAGCTGCAGATGATGGCGAAAAAGTGGAACGTATTGAAGTAACGGGTTCACGCATTAAGCGTACCGATATGGAAACGGCTACTCCAGTGACAGTGCTCAGTGCCGATGACATGGCCAAACAAGGCTTTACCAACGTCCAAGATGCGTTGGAAAGCTTGACTTCAACGACAAGTGCTATGACAACTCAGGCCGTACATGGGTTTACCCCAGCGGCATCTTCCATCAGCCTTCGCGGCGCAGGAGCGAGTCGTACCCTGACGCTGATCAATGGCAAACGCTTGAATCAGTATCCAAAGCCTGCTGGTGGCACTGACAACTTCGTTGATACTGCGAACCTGCCAATGGAAGCAGTTGCACGTATTGAAGTATTACAGTCTGGTGGTTCAGCTATTTATGGTGCCGACGCTGTTGGTGGTGTAGTTAACATTATCCTTAAGCGAGACTTTGAAGGCGTTGCCCTGAAATACCGCCATGGGGATACAACCAATGGCGGTGGCACCAGCGATCGTATTGCCCTTTCATTGGGTGCATCAAACGACCGCGGTAACATTTCTACTTTTATCGAATTCACTGACACTGAACAGTTGAAAGCAACTGACAGGGACAATTTTGGCCTGCATACGGACAAAGTACCTTACAGTGAGTTTTCTGCATACAGTTCGTACGGCGCACGTATTACAGGCCCAGCGGGTAGCCCAGCAGTAGGCAGCTTGCCAATGGATCGCTGTATCGCAGAAGGTTACTTGTGGAACAATGGTACCTGTGGCTTTGATCGCACCCAATGGCGAGATCTGGCACCTGAGAGCAGCCGTTTCATTAGTTCAACCAACTTCAACTATGAATTGTCTGACAACCTGACTTTTGTTGGTCGTCTTGACTTTGCTCAAGCCAAATCTACAACTCGTATCGAGCCTATGGCTACCGATGACTTCAAAGTTAAGGTTGCCGGTGACACTCTGACTCTGACGACAGATTTAGATTCTACGCTGAGTAAAACATTTAATAAGACAACCGGTCTCGGTGGTGACTTTGCCAATGCAACTGATGGCGATTACACCTATGTACGGCGTTTGCATGAGTTTGGTCATCGTGCCGGTGAAACCAATACCCGCAATTATTTTTTCACTGCTGGTCTTGAAGGCATGCTGGCCGATACCTACTCTTGGGACGCCTCCGTCAATTATGGTCGTACCAATGTTGATGTATACAGCAGTGGCTTCGCCAGTGTTGCCAACATGTATAACTACATAGCCCAAGGCAAAGATGGTGTTTCTTTCCTTGCACCTATGAGTGCCGCAGATGTCAAGAACACTAGCTACTCACCTTTCGAGCGTGCCCAATCAACTCAGAAGAACGTTCAAGCCAATATCTCCGGACCTGCGTTTGAACTGCCAGCCGGCGATGCTGAGTTTGCCTTCGGTGCAGAGTGGACCAAACAAGATTATCAAACTGAATCTGATTCCGAATCAACTAAAGGTAACATCCTCAGCCGAGGTGGTTCGTCTGGTGCAGGTGAACGTTCATTCTGGGCAACGTATGCAGAGCTTCGCGTTCCTGTAACAGAGCAATTGGTGGTCGATGCGGCGGTTCGCTATGACAGATATGATGACTTTGGCGGCAACTTGTCTCCACAGTTGACCATTGAATATCGTCCTATCGACGAACTCTTGCTGCGCGGTGCCATAGGTAAAGTATTCCGTGCCCCCGATATGCACAGAGTATATGGCGATGCCACCAAAGGTTACGCCACTGTTATCGACTTCAAGCAATGCCAAGCGTTGGGTGGAATACCTGGTGAAGCTTATGACAACAATCCGACTCTCAATGAAGTATGTAAAGAACTTCATATCGACAGTACTACAGGTGCCAACAAGGATCTGAAGGCTGAAGAAGGTTACACCGCAAACATTGGTGCCGTTTATGGTGGCGATGCCCTGAATGCCTCTTTAGACATTTGGGAGTGGAAACTGGACGATATGGTCAGTGATATCAGTGCCGAAAAAGCAGCTCGTGAGTACGATACTTACGCCGATATGATCACCCGTAACGATGCAGGAACCATTACTCACATCAACGCGGTTGCTCAAAACCTGGCGTTCCAAAAAGTTCGTGGTATTGACCTGACTGCAGGTTATGGTTGGGATCTAAACGAATTCGGTGAACTGAAACTGAACTTCAATGGTACCTATATCTTATTGTCAGAAGGTCAAACAGATCCTACAGCAGAAATTGATGACGATCTGGATGATGGTGGTCTCCCACGTTATCGTGCCAACCTGGTATTGGGCTGGTATATAGATGATTTTGAAGCGACTCTTGGAGCATACCATACAGCCCGTATGCACGGCCTACAATACAAATCATTCAAACGTTCAGCTATCAAAAACGGTGAACAGTTTGATGAGAGCGCCCACGAAGTTGCATCTCAAACACGTTGGAACTTGACTGCTGCCTACAACATAACAGACAGCATCAAAGTCACTGCCGGTGTAGTCAACATGTTCGATGCGGGTCCAAACTTTGACCCAACTTATACTTCATGGCCTCACTACCCACGCTCCATATACAATGCCCGTGGGCGAGAGTGGTTCATTGAAGGTGAAGTGAAGTTCTAATCGTTCCACAACAACAAAAACGGCACATCATAATGTGCCGTTTTTTTATGCTCATTTCTTCCCCGAAGATCCTTTATCACGAACCTAAGAACCTGGCTTTCTGAAGTTTAAAAGCCGGTATAACGCTTAAGTTCGGTATCGATAACCTGTTCGATAAAGACTTGCCTTATGGTTCGACCGGTACCACAGCAGGTTCTGCAGCGTACGATAGCGTCGGTCGCTTCTCCTACACCAGTCTGAGCTATTCCTTCTAAGCTCATTTAAACTGGATATTATTCGGTAAATAAGCGGCTCATTTTGCGCCGCTCATTATTTATTCAACCAACCTCGAAATTGTTAATTTAATGTTTTTATAATGTTTTTAAATATGGGAATTGATGTTTTTCTATAGTTTCAAAACATCTGATTACATCTTTATTACAATAAATAATCGGGTAACAAGCATTTAACCACTTGTATTATTTGTATCTTAATGGTTACATTTTGTCGCCGAATTGTTCTATACCGGCTCGAATAAATACAAAAAGACAAAATAAATATCATAAAAGGATATAAATGATGAATCTCAGTGTCAGCAAAGCTGTGCGCTTCGCCCTCTTTGGCGGTGCAGCAGCGGCCACTCTTAGCCTACCTGCAGTTCAAGCCAACGAAAACGAACAACTGGAGCGCATCGAAGTTACCGGTTCACGTATCAAGCGTACCGACATGGAATCGGCACTGCCGGTAACTGTGATGAGTTCTGAAGACATAGCCAAAACCGGCCTGACAGATGTTTCTGCGGTACTGGCACAAATGCCATACAACACTGCGGGCAGCTTCATCAGCGACGCCGGCAGCTCTGCCAGTAACCATGCCAGCTCGGGCATGCGTGGTCTGGGTTCAAACCGCACCCTGACCCTGATCAATGGCCGCCGTATCGCACCATCAGCCACTTTTGGTGCCGATGCAACCAACCTTAACCTGATCCCTATGGACGCCATCGAGCGCATTGAGATCCTTCGTGACGGCGCTTCTGCCATCTATGGTTCCGATGCCATTGGTGGTGTAATCAACATCATTCTGAAGAAGAACTATGACGGTCTTGGATTCGATCTGAAATACGCCAACCCGACTCAGGGTGGCCGTGATGAAATGTCGGCGTCGATGACCTTCGGTAACACTGGCGATAAGAGCACCAGCCTGGTAATCATAGAGCACAAGAAGTTTGATCCTCTCAAGGGTGGTCAGCGTGATCATTTGACCGCCAACTGGGATGAGGCCTATGGCCGCAGCTCTCTGTATGCACCGGAAGGTACCTGGCGCCCAGTGGCTGCCCGCCCAGGCAAAAAAGAAGACGGAACCTTTGAAACGCCAACCTACACAGGTAACTATGTACCGGGTAAAGACTGTCCGGCCGATCAAATCGTTCAGAGCAAAGATGGTCCACGTTGTGGCTATAGCATGTATGAAGGCACCGATTACCTGCCGGATCAGACCAAAGACTCTTTGTTCAGCAACCTGACTTACAGAATTACCGACAACCTGGAGTGGTTCGGTCAGGCGATTGTGATGCGTGACAAGTCCACGACTTCCTCTACCGCACTGTGGACCCCTAACCTGTACATAGCTGCCGACAACCCACTGAACCCAACTTATGGCACAGCCAACGCAAGCGAAGTACAGGCTTACCACCGTCTTACCGGTGTGGCCGATCGCAGCACGACGTTCAAGTCCGATGTGATTGACGTGGTTACCGGTCTGAACCTGGAGCTGGATGCCGGTTCACTGAACTGGTATGTACAGTACTCAGATCAGCAGGTAGACATAAGCACTGACTCCTACGTATTTGAAGACAACCTGCAACAAGCCGTAGACGCCGGCCTGTACAACCCATTTGTTCTGGGCGGCAATGCTACTCAGGCAACCCTGGACAGCTTCCTGCACACCGCCACCCGTCAAGCTGACTCCAAGACCACAGCGACTGCCATTTCCTGGGCTGCGCTGGCGCCTATCGCACTGCCAGGCGGTGACATAGGTTATGCCGTGGGTGCCGAGTACCAGAAGATGGAATTCAGCGATCGCCGCGACGCGCAGCAAGCTGCCGGCAAAGTACTGGGTACTTACGGTGGTGACTCCGCCGGTGAGCGTAACTACAAGGCTGCCTTTGTTGAGCTGGAACTGCCGGTCACTGACGATCTGAACATCAAACTGGCCAGCCGTTATGACCAATACAGCCTGCCGGACGAAGGCCAGCTGTCCAGCTCTATCAACCTGCGTTACCAGTTGTTGGATAACCTGGTACTGCGCGCCTCTTACGGCCAGGGTTTCCGTGCTCCGTCACTGGATGATCTGCTGGGCGAAGCCGCTACCAGTTATGACAGAGTGATCGACACCAAAGGCTGTCAGATGCTGCCGGCTGACCAACGCGAAGGCGCTGATGTGTGTGAGTCAACTCAGTATCTGCGCAAGAGTTCAGGTAATCCGGAGCTGAAACCTGAAGAGTCTGATCAGTATGCCTTCGGTGCAGTGTGGAACATCACTGATGATATCTCTCTGGTTGTGGACTACTACAACATAGAGATCAGCAACCAGGTCAGCTACGTTGGTGCCCAGACTATTCTGGATCTGGAAGCCACGACCGGCCTCGGTGCGTACGATCCTAAATATGTCTATGTGAAGCGTGATACCGACGGCAAGATTGAAGAGATTGGCGCCGGCTACATCAACATGGACGGGGTACAAACCTCGGGTCTGGACGTCTCTTTCAGCTCGCGCTTCGAGCTGGGTAACTACGGCAACCTGAAGTTCGCACTGGAAGGCACTTATGCACTGGAATACACAGAGCAGGCCAGCCCGGTCGACCCACGTTACGATGTGTTGGGTACCAAGGGATACCCTGAGCTGCGCTTCAACTCCACCTTCAGCTATGAGTATGATGCCTTCAGCGCCTCGCTGATCGCCAAGTACATAGACTCCTATGCCGGTGAAACGCCACAGCAGCAAGCTGCCAATATCGACAAGCAGGACTTCGGTTCCTTCACCACTTGGGATCTGGCCATGAACTATGACTTTGACAAGTTCGGTAAAGTCACAGTCGGTGCCCGTAACCTGTTCGATGCCATGCCTGCGGTGAACTATGAACTGTCCTACCCAGGTTATGACGCCGATACCCACAACATTATCGGCCGCGTAGTCTACGCGGGTTATCAGATCCGCTTCTGATAAACGCTTTAATAGCCAAAAGCGCAGTCAATGACTGCGCTTTTTTTGTTTAATTCCATCCTCAACAATCAAGCATGGAGCGTCATTCCGCTTTGTCCTGTGTGGTAACCAAAACTTCCCGTACCGGCAACCATGCCTGACAGCCCAGCATGGCCACGAGGGAAACCAGCAAGGCCGGTACCACAGGGTGAATATGAAGCGGCAAAGGCAAGGCCAGCCATTGCAGCATTCCATAACTCAGCAATCCGGAAATCATCGCGGCAAACACCGAGTTGCCAGTCAATGAAGGCCAGAATACCGCCGCCAATATTGGCCAGAGAAACACCGCCTGCAGCGCGCCGAAAGCCGCCAGATTGAGCCAGACTATCATGGCCGGCGGCTCCAGCGCCCAGTAACAGGCGAGCGCAGCAATCATCAACATAGCGATGCGGCTCAAACGCAGCTGGCTTTGCGCCGAGGTTTGTGGCCTCACCTTAACCCAGGCATCCCGCACCAGACTGACCGCCGCCTGCAGCAACATGGAGTCCACCGACGACATCACGGCGGCGATGGGCGCCGCCAGCAACACCCCGGCAAAGAGCGGCGAAAACAGTCCGGAGATCAAGGTAGGCATGATTTCATCCGGTACCTGCAAATCAGGATAAAGCGCCCGCCCCATCAGTCCGATAAGATGCGGTAACAAGGTCATCAAAACACTGATAAGGGTGCCCCAAATAATGCCTTTCTTGAGCGCCCGGGTATCTTTAACCGCCAATAAACGCACCACAGTATGTGGCAACCCAAGCGTACCGAAACAGATAAGCACCCAAAACGACAGCATCATGGGCCAGCCCAGTTGCCCTTCATTGCCGTGGGGCTGCAACAAGGCAGGATCTTCGCTGGCCACCTTGGACATCAACTCTGTCATCCCACCATGGCCAAGCAGGGTGAAAAACAGCAGCAAGAGCCCCATTAGCATTACTATTCCCTGAAAGGCATCTGTGATGGTCACCGCCCTAAAACCACCGCTCAGGGTGTAAGCCAACACTGTCACCACAAACAGTGCCAGCCCCAGGCTGTAGTCGATACCGCTGACCCCGGCAAACAACCTGGCGCCACCGATAAACTGCACCGTTATCATGGCGATAAATCCAAGCACCAAGGAGCCCAGCGCCAACATGCTGACTCCTTTATGTTCGAAGCGAGCGTCCAACCACTCAATCAAGGTGGCGTAAGGCGCCTTGGCCGCGAGGATCTTCGGCCCCAGCACTCCCAGGGTCAGCATGGCAACCGGCACCTGGATCAAGGCAAGCCATACCCAGCCCAAACCTATCTTGTAGGCGGCGCCCGGACCACCTATAAAAGAGCTGGCGCTGGTATAGGTGGCCACCAGCGTCAAGGCCAACATGGGGCCATTGAGAAAACGGCCACCGATAAAAAAGCGCGCCGCCTTATCCTGATAGAGGCTGGCCTTGTCTTGTCTGGCGGCAATAAAGCGGGTCAACACCAGGCTGAGCAACAGATAAAGTAATACCGGGATAAGAGTGGTCACTCTTTATGCCCTCCCCGGCCAAACAGGTAGAAGAGTCCCATAATGAAAAACAGCGGGGTCAGGATACAGGACAGCCAAAACCACAATGGCAGGCCGTAATAGTCAGGTTTTGAGTCCCAGACCCCCATATCGGTCAACAGGGGTCCCAGAGCCCACAACAGGGCGTAAATCAGGGTAAGTATGATGGCCAGACGTGCCATGGATGGCATAACGGCCTCCTTGGATTGCTCCTGGGGTTGGAGCGTGACAGCAAAAAGAAAGCGTTGATTCTAATCAACTCTTCCCCCGAGTGCCAAGGCATGACTCAAGTTACGCTTTGGTTGTTGGATAAAGTTATCACCCGGTTACCTGATGATATTCCGTTAACTTTTTGACTGCATGCCGAATTAACCATGACAGGACTCACAGCCCTGAGCCTGCTCCCGAACAGGTCACAACGGCCCAAAATTCAAGACCTGACTCAAACTTTGACACCGATTTGTGAAGCTGCGGAAATAAGGATTTACTTAAATAGACTGTCGGCGGATCCCCCTGTGTCGGCGCTATGGCATACAATTGTTAACCTGCTCGCAAAATTTAGCTTTTCCCTGTGGGTAAAGGCCGATATCAGATGCCGACAGCGCGGCTCTGTGTTAATATTTTTGTGGTAAATTGGTAAGACCAATTTTAAGGTTCGATGCATAACGAGCGATTCTTTGAACAGACTTTCTCGGGGTAGCTAAAACCTCAACCTGGGCTCTGTAAGTAAAGAAGGTGGAGATTGCGGCAACATGGGAGATGTAAACATTTCCAGTTTGCAGCCATTCATCGCGAGCAACAGCACAGATTGGACTTTTATAACGTGTTACAAGCTTAGGCTTGGGTTAAACACCAAATAGAAAGCACAGGCTGCGGTAGATAACACTGCAAGACAATTAAGATTGCGGTGAATTGTTTCAAGACGGTTTTTCAGGCAAAAAAGGGATGGCAAAAGGTAGTTTAATTTCATAATTCAGATTATACGGCGATTAAATTGATCTGAATCACGTAATTTAATTACATTTTGCTTATAGTTAACGAATTCGATGGCTCAAGGGTCATCACACAGAACAAGCGATAAATGAATTTCATAACCTAAACCGGTGGCCAGCCACCAAATGAGCGAAAGAAGGCAGCTATGAACAACAGTCCTAGCCCATTTGATGCATCAACCCCTGCCAATACTGCGCAGAAGGTCGAGGATGCGGCCGTCGTCAAAATCGGCCGCGATACCCAGTCGACCCTGTTGCTGGCCATGACTGCGGGGGTGTTTATTGGCCTCGCGTTTATCTTCTATGTTGTCGCCACTGCCGGTGGCAGCGCCCTTCCCTACGGTCTCAACAAACTCATCGGCGGCCTGTGCTTCAGCCTGGGCCTGATGTTGGTGGTGGTTCTGGGCGGCGAACTCTTCACCTCTACCGTATTAACCATTACTGCCAGAGCCAGCAAACGGGTCACCACCAAGGCCTTACTGCGCAACTGGGGGCTGGTCTATCTGGGCAACTTTATCGGCGCCATGCTACTGGTAGGCCTGATGATCACCGCCAAACACTATGATGCCGGCCACGGTTTGATAGGCCTTGGTTACATGAAGACAGCTCAGGCCAAACTGCACCATGACTTTTTCCAGGCCATCGCCCTCGGGATCATGTGTAACATCATGGTGTGTCTGGCGGTATGGATGGCCTATGCCGGTCGCTCGGTCACTGACAAACTGCTGGCCGTGGTGTTGCCGGTTGCCATGTTTGTCGCCGCAGGCTTTGAGCACTGCATCGCCAACATGTTCCTTATTCCCATGGCCATTATCAGCAAAAATATGGCCGGCACTGAATTCTGGACAAGCGCCGGGGTCAGCCCCGAGCAGTTTGCCGATCTCACATGGAGCCAATTCGTGTTCCATAATCTGGTTCCCGTCACTCTGGGTAATATCGTGGGGGGAGCTTTATTTGTAGGGTTGACTTACTGGTTTGTGTATCGCCGTCCCTTGCTGGCCAAGCAAGGCAGCGAGGCCAGCAAGTAACTTTATCTCAACTAGAAGGTATGAGTACTATGACCGAGAAAACTGAGCTGTTTGCAAGCGCATGGGAAGGCTTTGTTCCCGGCGATTGGAAGACCGAAGTCAATGTACGTGACTTTATCCAGAAGAACTACACCCCCTATGAAGGTGATGAGTCTTTCCTGGCTGGCCCCACCACTGCGACCACAGCCCTGTGGGACAAAGTCATGGAAGGCATCAAGCAGGAAAACCGCACCCACGCTCCGGTCGACTTTGATACAGACAAAGTCTCTACCATAGATTCCCATGATGCCGGCTACATCAATCAGGAACTGGAAACCATTGTTGGTTTGCAGACTGATGCGCCACTCAAACGCGCCATGCTGCCCAACGGTGGTATCCGCATGGTTGAAGGCTCCTGCGCCGCCTATGATCGCGAGCTGGATCCTGAAATCAAATATGTCTACTCCGAACTGCGTAAGACCCATAACCAGGGTGTGTTCGATGTTTACACTCCGGAAATTCTCGCTTGCCGTAAGTCAGGTGTACTGACAGGTTTGCCCGATGCCTACGGTCGTGGCCGTATCATTGGTGACTACCGTCGCGTAGCCCTCTACGGTATCGACTACCTGATGAAGGACAAGGTTGCCCAGTTCACTTCACTGCAGGCTCAGATGGAAGCCGGTGAAGATCTGAGCAACGTAATCCAGTTGCGTGAAGAGATTGCCGAGCAGCACAGAGCACTGGGCAAGATGAAGAAGATGGCAGCCAAATACGGTTATGACATCTCCGGCCCTGCCAAGAATGCCAAAGAAGCCATCCAATGGACCTACTTCGGCTATCTGGCCGCGGTGAAGAGCCAAAACGGCGCCGCCATGTCTCTGGGCCGTACTTCAACCTTCATCGACGTTTATATCGAACGCGATCTGAAAAACGGCGTGCTCACCGAAGAGCAGGCTCAGGAAATGATCGACCATTTCGTGATGAAACTGCGTATGGTGCGCTTCCTGCGTACTCCTGAATACGATGAGTTGTTCTCAGGCGACCCAATCTGGGCTACCGAATCTATCGGTGGTATGGGTCTGGACGGTCGTCCACTGGTGAGCAAGACCAGCTTCCGCTTCCTGCACACCCTGTACAACATGGGCCCAAGCCCAGAGCCAAACATCACTGTGCTTTGGTCCGAGCAGCTACCTCAGCCATTCAAAAAATACTGCGCCAAAGTGTCTATCGACACCAGCTCCATCCAGTATGAAAACGATGACCTGATGCGCCCTGACTTCGAGTCTGATGACTACGCCATCGCCTGCTGCGTGAGCCCAATGGTTGTGGGCAAGCACATGCAGTTCTTTGGTGCCCGTGCCAACCTGGCCAAGACCATGCTGTACGCCATCAACGGTGGTGTGGATGAAAAGCTGAAAATTCAGGTTGCTCCCAAGGCAGATCCTATCACAGACGAAGTGCTCAACTATGATGACGTCATGAGCCGTCTCGATGGCCTGATGGATTGGTTGGCAACTCAGTATGTCACTGCGCTGAACACCATCCACTACATGCACGACAAGTACTCTTACGAAGCCGCGCTGATGGCGCTGCACGACAGAGACGTACGTCGCACCATGGCCTGTGGTATCGCCGGTCTGTCTATTGCTGCCGACTCACTGTCTGCCATCAAGTATGCCAAGGTGAAACCGGTTCGCGATGAAAACGGTATTGCCGTAGACTTCGAAATCGAGGGTGATTATCCCAAGTTCGGTAACAACGACGCCCGTGTTGACGACATCGCCTGTATGCTGGTTGAAGGCTTTATGGCCAAAATTCGTGACAAGAAGATGTACCGTAACGCCATCCCAACCCAGTCAATCCTGACCATTACTTCCAACGTGGTGTATGGTAAGAAGACAGGTAACACTCCGGATGGTCGCCGCGCCGGTGCACCATTTGCCCCGGGTGCCAACCCAATGCACGGCCGTGACGAGAAAGGCGCTATCGCTTCACTGACTTCAGTGGCCAAGCTGCCCTTCGCTCACGCTCAGGACGGTATCTCTTACACCTTCTCCATTGTGCCCAATGCACTGGGTAAAGATGAAGATGCCCGCCGCACCAACCTGGCCGCGCTGATGGATGGATACTTCTCCCACAAGCCAGGCCATGAAGGTGGTCAGCACCTGAACGTCAACGTGATGAACCGTGAAATGCTGGAAGATGCTGTCGTCAACCCTGACAAGTATCCACAGCTGACCATACGTGTTTCAGGCTATGCAGTGCGCTTCAACTCACTGACCCCTGAGCAACAGCAAGACGTGATTACCCGTACTTTCACCAAAGCACTGTAATCCGCGTTTGAAACCGGGCTGCAACGGCCGCCGCTGCAGCCATTCCAAGGAGAGCACATGACAGTAAAAGGACGGATCCACTCGGTGGAATCCTTTGGCACAGTAGATGGTCCCGGCATTCGCTTTATCGCCTTTATGCAGGGTTGCCTGATGCGCTGTAAATACTGTCACAATCGCGACACCTGGGATCTGGATGGCGGCAAGGAAGTGACGGTCGCGGAGCTGATGGAACAGATAGTCAGCTACCGACCTTTTTTGGAAGCCAGCTGTGGTGGCGTGACCGCCAGCGGTGGTGAAGCTGTGTTACAGGCTGAATTCGTTGCCGAGCTATTCAAGGCCTGCAAGGCCGAAGGCATTCACACCTGTTTGGACACCAACGGCTTTGTCCGTAAATACACAGAGGTGATCGACCAGTTGCTGGACAACACAGATCTGGTACTGCTGGACATCAAACAGATGGATGATGCCAAGCACATAGATCTCACCAAGGTCAGCAACCAGCGAACATTGCAGTTTGCCGAATATCTGGCAAAACGAGGCCAGAAAACCTGGATCCGTTACGTGGTTGTCGGCGGCTATACAGACGATGAAGCCTCGGCCGAAAAACTGGCTGAATTTATCAAGCCAATGACCAATGTGGAAAAAGTGGAATTACTGCCCTATCACGAACTGGGCAAACACAAGTGGGAAGCCATGGGTGAGCACTATGAACTCGACGGCGTGTCGCCGCCGGATCGCGAAACCATGGAGCGAATAAAGGCTATATTTATCCAGAAAGGGATCAATGCCGGCTACTGATTCAGAGTTCTTCCCAAAATCCGGCATCGAGACGTTCAAAGGCCAATTTAAGGATCTGCGCCATATCCATATAGCAGGCCTTGGCCCCTAAAGGGCGACTGCTCACCCCAAGCCCGGAAAGCTTGGCATTGAGTTGATTTCCCCAATCGAGCAAGGACAGCGGCAAGGGATGGCGAGCACGCCAACCCAGCCACAGATAGCCCTGCAAAGGCAGGCTGAGAAAGAACAGAAAGATAGCTATGGCCTGGGGCAGATAGTCCCAACCATAGAAATAGAGTGGCGCAGCAGCCGATAGCATGGCCAACACAGGCATCAACTGCAACGCCAACTGAGTGGCACGAATAACGCGAAACTCAGGAAAAAAGAAACCCAGTTGTCTGACCATGGGCCAGGTCTTCATATAACGATGACCTTCCCTCACGGTTTTGAGAAAGTTAAGGCTCAATCAAGGCACCTGAAACAAGCATAATATTGCTTTTACCTTAGCACAGTTCCCTATTCGGCCCCAACAACGGCTTGACGGCAGGAACGCAGTGAAACAGGTTACAGGCGAGTCCAGTTCACCCGTAACTCATTAATTAAAAACGGCGAAAGGTTTTTAACATGTCTAAAAAACTGGTATTGGTTCTAAATTGCGGCAGTTCTTCTTTGAAATTTGCAGTCATGGATGCACTCACGGGCGATGATCAGATCTCAGGTCTGGCCGAGTGCTTTGGTCTGGAAAACTCCCGCATCAAATGGAAACACAATGGCGAAAAGCATGAAGCCGCACTGGGCGCATTTACCGCGCACCGTGAAGCCGTGGAGTTTATTGTAAACCAGATCCTGGCTCCCCTGCCTGAACTGGCGTCACAGATCCTGGCGGTGGGTCACCGTATCGTGCATGGCGGCGAAAAATTCACCCGCTCGGTTATCATTGACGACCAGGTGATCAAAGGTATCGAAGACTGTGCCTCACTGGCACCGCTGCACAATCCGGCGCACCTGATAGGTATTCGTGCTGCCATGGCCTCGTTCCCAAGCCTGCCTCAGGTTGCCGTGTTTGACACCGCCTTCCACCAGAGTATGCCTGAGCACGCCTTTGTCTATGCCCTGCCCTACAAGCTTTACCGTGAGCACGGCATTCGTCGTTACGGCATGCACGGCACCAGCCATCTGTTTGTCAGCCGTGAAGCGGCCAAGGTGCTGGGTAAAGAGCTGGCCGATACCAATGTAATCTGTGCTCACCTGGGCAACGGCGCTTCGGTCACGGCGGTTAAAGGCGGCAAGAGCATGGATACTTCCATGGGCCTGACACCACTGGAAGGTTTGGTGATGGGAACCCGCTGCGGCGATATCGACCCCTCCATCATCTATCATCTGGTGCACCAACTGGGTTACACCCTGGAGGAGGTCAACAACCTGCTGAACAAGCAGAGCGGCCTTTTGGGGATCAGCGAATTGACCAATGATTGCCGTGGTATCGAGGAAGGATATGCCGAAGGTCACAAAGGTGCGACACTGGCACTGGAAATCTTCTGCTATCGTCTGGCAAAATATATCGCCTCCTACACTGTGCCATTGGGCCGTCTGGATGCCGTGGTCTTTACCGGCGGCATAGGTGAAAACTCCGACATTATCCGCAAGAAAGTGCTGGAACTACTGTCCATCTTCAACTTCCAGGTCGATGATGAACGCAACCTGGCCGCCCGCTTCGGCAATGGCGGAATTATCACTAAAGATGAAGGCACTCTGGCCATGGTCATTCCCACCAATGAAGAGTGGGTCATCGCCGAAGACGCTATTAGTTTGATAGAAGAATAATATGACCAATCAGCCGCCTGGTTAGCCTGGCGGCTTTCATGTTTTTTGACTTTACAAGATTCACCGGAAAACCATCGACTCCGAAGAGGTTTTTATGTCCCGTAACATTATGTTGATCCCCATAGGCACTGGCGTCGGTCTGACGTCTATCAGCCTGGGGATGGTTCGTGCATTGGAACGCCACGGCGTTAAAGTGCAGTTCTTTAAACCCATTTCCCAGTTGCGCCCGCAGGATCACGGCCCTGAGCGCTCAACCACCATCCTCAGCAAGTCCCCCACGGTCAACCCGCTTGAGCCGTTTGAAATGGCCCACGCCGAAGCGCTGATCCGTGCCGATCAGACGGATGTGCTGATGGAGCAAATCATCGCCCGCGCCAGTGAAATTGCCGACAACACTGAAACCCTGATCATCGAAGGCCTGGTGCACACCCGTAGCCATCCGTTTGCCGATGATGTCAATTATGCCATTGCCAAGGCGCTCGACGCCGATGTGATTTTTGTCGCAACCCCAGGCAACGACAGCCCGACCGGGCTGATGAACCGCCTCGAAATCGCCTTTAACTCCTGGGGTGGCAACAAGAACAAACGTCTTATCGGTGCCATCATCAACAAGATTGGCGCGCCGGTGGACGACGAAGGCCGTGCCCGCCCGGATCTGTCTGAAGTATTCGACCATCAAGGCGTTCAGCGCAGCGATACCGCCGGTATGTTCCAGTTGCCGGGCAAGAGCCCACTGAGGATCCTCGGCAGCGTGCCTTACAACCTGGATCTGGTGTCCCCCAGAGCATCCGACTTGGCCAAGCACCTGCGTGCCCGCATCATCAATGCCGGTGAGATGAACACTCGCCGTCTGCGCAAGGTAACCTTCTGTGCCCGCTCGATTCCCAACATGGTGCAGCACATTAAGACAGACTCGCTGCTGGTCACCTCTGGCGATCGCTCCGATGTTATCGTTTCTGCCTGTCTGGCAGCGATGAACGGCGTCAAGATTGGTGCCTTGCTGCTGAGCGGCGGTTATGAACCTGAGCCTGAGATCATGGCCTTGTGTGAGCAGGCCTTTGAAACCGGCCTGCCTGTGTTCCTTATCGATACCAATACCTGGCAGACCTCACTCAATATTCAACGCTTTGACCACGAAGTACCTGTGGACGATGCAGTGCGCATTGAATTGGTACAGGAATATGTTGCCGGTCATATCGATCAGAGCTGGATTGAAAGCGTCACCGAAAACTCGCCCCGCGAGCACCGCCTGTCGCCACCGGCTTTCCGCTACAAACTTACCGAGCTGGCCCGCGCCGCCCGTAAGACTGTGGTGCTGCCTGAAGGCGATGAGCCACGCACCATCAAAGCCGCCGCCATCTGCGCCGAGCGCGGTATTGCCCGCTGCGTACTGCTAGGCAAACGCGACGAAATTCTGCGTATCGCAGCCCAGCAGGATGTCATTCTGGGAGAGGATGTCGAGATTATCGATCCCGATGAAGTGCGTGAGCGCTATGTCGAACCTATGCTGGATCTTCGCCGTCACAAGGGCCTGACCGAAGTGGTTGCCCGTGAGCAGTTGGAAGACAACATGGTGCTGGGCACCATGATGCTGGCCCAGAATGAAGTGGACGGTATCGTTTCCGGTGCAGTCAACACCACGGCCAACACCATTCGTCCACCACTGCAGCTGATTAAGACAGCGCCCGGCTCCAGCCTGGTCTCTTCCATCTTCTTCATGCTGATGCCGGATCAAGTGCTGGTATATGGTGATTGCGCCATCAACCCGGATCCCAATGCCGAGCAGTTGGCCGATATCGCCATCCAATCGGCCGAGTCGGCCAAAGCCTTCGGCATTGAGCCCAGAGTGGCGATGATCAGCTACTCAACCGGTGACTCAGGGACAGGCTCGGATGTGGATAAGGTGCGTGAAGCCACCCGGATTGCCAAAGAGAAGCGTCCGGATCTGGTGATTGACGGCCCACTGCAGTACGACGCCGCAGTAATGCCCAACGTGGCTCGCTCCAAGGCGCCGGACAGTCCGGTTGCCGGTAAGGCAACTGTGTTTGTGTTCCCGGATCTCAACACGGGTAACACCACTTATAAGGCCGTTCAACGAAGCGCCGATCTGATCAGCATAGGCCCTATGCTTCAAGGTATGCGTAAGCCGGTGAACGATCTGTCCCGTGGCGCCTTGGTGGATGACATAGTCTACACCATCGCCCTGACCGCTATTCAGGCCACTCAGAGTAATTAATGGTCCGATAGCTAATTCAAGAAAAGCGTCTGCTCCGGCAGGCGCTTTTTTGTGGTCTATTTCACATAGGAGTGTACTCACTCAGCGAGCATCAAAGCTGGGGAACAGATTGGGTAATGAAAGGTTTATCGGGATAAATCGATGCCGGCCTGCACACATGCGCGTCTTTTCAACCTACCCTTTGGAGCTCGCAGCTCAAACCTCTATAAGAACTGATATTGGATACTGACTGCGGCTTTTATCAGCAAAAGCTGTACAAAATCAACGCAAAGGATCCTTTACGCCAGTTATGATTCAGCCAGGAATGAGTCATTAGGAAAGAAACGGATAGGGAAAAGTGCCAAGCGTCAAAAAATAACCAGCGACAATTTAACGACGATATCAATCGCTTAGGAAGTATATATCGAGTCTTCAACACACTTATCCACAGATTCTGTGGATAAGAATCTCTGCGTTATCCTCTTTATATGCCACAGGATCGCCGATCCCGTCAAGCGTGCGGCATCGGCTTGCGATCAATACTAAAAAAACCGATACTGTTTGGCACCAATCATCAGGGTCAACACTATGAGATATTTACTTTTTCTTTGTCTGCTAGGCCTATTTGGCTGCAATGATGACCCGAGTAAAGCCACTATAGACAGCCCGGAACAAGTCGCCCTGGGATTCTTTCAGGCCATCTACGTAGATAAGGATGTCGAGAAGGCAACCCATTATGTCGATGATCCGATGAAGGAGGTGCTGAAAAGTTACTATATAGCCGCCTCTGTACAGCGCCATATGCTCAATCTACAGATGACAGATGTCACCCTGGAGATTGAAGAGATAGATATCGACTTCTTTCGCAAGTTCACCGATGACGTGACTGTCGTGGTCAAATTTACCGGCCGTAGAGGTGGCCGCCCCTGGGTCGATGACAGAACCATTCGCCTACATAAACGGGGCCGGGCCTGGGTGATAGTGGAAATTCTCCCGGAAACCGGCAAGATCAACTCAGGTTCGCTGTAATAATTGTGCACTGACCCACGCAAGGGCCGAAGAGGTTTATCCCTCAAAGCCCGCCGTGCTAAACTCACAGGCAATTTTCACTCAGTCTGATTACTATGAAACAACTGTTGGATTTCCTGCCGCTGGTCATCTTCTTTGCCGTTTATAAGTTTTACGATATCTATGTCGCCAGTGGCGCCTTGATAGCCGCAACGGCGCTGCAACTCGTGGTGACCTACCTGCTGTACCGCAAGCTTGAGAAAATGCATCTCATCACCTTTGCCATGGTGGCCGTATTCGGTACCCTGACCTTGGTGTTTCACGACGATGCCTTTATCAAATGGAAAGTCACTATAGTCTATGCCCTGTTCGCCTTGGGTCTGGGTGTCAGCCAATTGCTGAATAAGCCTGTACTCAAGGGCATGCTGGGGCAGGAACTCAAGGTCGCCGACAAGATATGGGCCAGAGTCACCTGGTACTGGGTCAGTTTCTTTATTATCTGCGGCCTTATCAATATCTATGTCGCCTTCAGTCTGAGTCAGGAAACCTGGGTCAACTTCAAGGTCTTTGGCTTGACCGCAGTGACGCTGCTGAACACCATAGCAACCGTGGTTTATCTCTTTAAACACATCCCCGAAGAGCAACGCAAGGAACTCAAATAATGTGGTATATGATCTCATCCCAAGATGTTGAAAACAGCCTGGAAAAACGTCTTGCCGCTCGTCCGGCCCATCTACAGCGCCTACAACTGCTGGCCGATGAAGGACGATTGATGCTGGCCGGCCCACATCCCGCCGTGGACAGTGAAAACCCGGGGGACGCCGGATTCAGCGGCTCTTTGGTGGTGGCCGAGTTTGAATCGCTGGAAGCCGCCCAGGCCTGGGCCAATGCCGATCCTTATGTTGCCGCCGGCGTTTATCTGAGTGTTATCGTTAAACCCTTCAAACGAGTGCTGCCCTGATGAAAATCGTTTCCTTCAATATCAACGGACTGAGAGCTCGTCTGCATCAACTACAACAGTTGATAGACAGTCACCAGCCGGACATCATAGGGCTGCAGGAAACCAAGGTGCACGACGAAGCCTTCCCTCTGGCCGAAGTGGAGGCCATGGGGTATCAGGTACATTTCCACGGTGGCAAGGCCCACTATGGCGTGGCTCTGTTATCCAAACAGGCCCCCATTGAGGTTCAAAAAGGCTTTCCCACCGACGATGAAGATGCCCAGCGCCGGCTTATCGCCGGAAAGTTCATCCAGGACAACGGCCGGGTGCTGACAGTGATTAACGGCTACTTCCCCCAGGGGGAAAATATCAATCACGAGACCAAGTACCCGGCCAAGCGTAAGTTTTACGCCGATCTGATGCAGTATCTGCAAAACTCATTCAGCCCGGATCAGGATATTGCCATCATAGGGGATATCAATATCTCGCCGCTGGATCTGGATATCGGCATCGGCGATGCCAATGCCAAACGTTGGCTGAAGACGGGTAAATGCAGCTTCCAGCCGGAAGAGCGTGAATGGTTGCAAACCCTGCTGGATTGGGGTTTGGTGGATACCTTCCGCCAGTTGCATCCACAGCGCAGCGAACGCTACTCCTGGTTTGATTATCGCAGCCGTGGCTTTGATGATAACCGCGGCCTGCGTATCGATGTGATCCTGGCAACCGAGTCGCTGGCAAGCCGCTTGAGTGAGGCCGATGTGGATTACGCGCTTCGCGGCATCGACAAGCCCTCGGATCACGCGCCTATCTGGAGCTGTTTTCGCTGACATTGTTGCTAACGCTGGATGGCGCTGCGGATGCTGACCACAGCAAGCGGCACGCCTGAAGCAAAGCTCAGGAAACGCTATAACGCAAAACGCCGACATCTGATGATGCCGGCGTTTTTTATGGCTCAGCTTCTAGCCGTTCAACTGGTTTTATACTGTGCCAACAGCCGGGTCAGAGAGGCAGAAGCCTGGGCCAGTTTTTGACTCAGCTCTATCGCCCTTTCGCTGGCCTGGCGCATCTGATCCGAGTGGCTGCGGATATCGCCAAGCTGCGAGCTGATCTCCCGGGCCGACACGCTTTGCTCTTCGGCCGAGGCTGCGATTTGGCTGCTGCGATCAAATACCGCATCCACTGAGCCACGCATCCCCTCAACATCCGTACCCACCTGAATGATCGCCTGGCGGCTTTCATCGGCCTGCGACACTATCGCCTCGGTCAGCTGAGACAAATTGCGGCTGCCCGCCTGTAAACCCTCTATCATACGTTGAATTTCCACTGTCGCTTCCTGGGTTCGTCCCGCCAGGGTCCGCACCTCGTCGGCAACCACAGCAAAGCCGCGCCCCTGTTCACCGGCTCTGGCCGCCTCAATAGCGGCATTGAGCGCCAGCAGATTGGTCTGCTCGGAAATGCCATCAATAGTGGTCACCACAGCGCCAATCTCGGTAGCATCCCGCGACAGTTGCGATACCGAAGAGAACGCCTCGGCAATCCGGCTCGACAACTCACCTATGCTGGCAACCGTTTCTGCTATATGTCTGGCACCCAGGCCCATCTGAGAGGCATTATCCCGGGTCTGGGAAGAAGTTTCGGCGGCGTTGTGGGACACTTCGGTAATGGCATTGCTCATCTGCTCCATCGCCGTGGCCACAGTATCGAGAAACTGCCACTGAATTTTGCCCATCTCATCACCGGCAGCGGCTTGCTCGGCAAATTCGGAAGCCGCCATCGACAAGGTTTCAGCATTACTGCTGATGGCGGTGACCATTTCGCTCATGTTATCGGCGCAGCGGTCAATCTCGCGGGCTATCAGGCTGAAATCATCTGTACCGAAGAAATTGAGCCTAAAGCTCAAATCGCCGTCAGCCAGGCGTTTGATCGCCATATACATATCCCATAGTCCGCCGCCAAGAGAGGTGGAGATCCAATAGCTGAGTTGAAACAGCGGCAACAGCCCGACAAAGGCCCACAGCAGCAACCAGTTCGCCCTGCTGAGCATCTCTTGCTCTTGCAGTGTTAAGCTGTCACCGAGCCAGTAGTTACCATCATGGCTACTGAGCATAACTTTGATCTCAGCGCGCGGTTCATTACGGCTAAGACCTTGCTGCTGTAGCCAAAGATCGCGCCCCTGCTTGGGCGCCAACTGGAGCAGGGTCTCGGCTTTAGCTTGTAAACGCGCCTCAGCGCCCTGGGTTACACTGGCATCCAACTGCCACCAGTTAGCCAGTGCGATAGCGACGGTTATGGCGCTAACCAGCGAACACACAAGCCAGAATTTACCGTTGAGACTGAACTTAATCAGCATGGCATCAACTTTTCTAAACTGGATCTGCTTCATCAGTGCTCCTCAGCGCGAAGCTAAAAGCCGGGACAGGATCCTGGCAATATAATCTATTACTCCACCGCCCTTTCGACCGGCAGAGGTTTTGTTTGAGTTTGACGACTGCGACTGGTTTGGCAATAGCCCATGAGGTCGGTCAAGCGACTCATGGCATAACCGAATACGGCGCCAATCAGCAGCGGCGGCATAATAGCTGTAATATCCGCCGACATGGCAAAGGTGATGCAACAACCAATAAAGGCACCGGGAATAAAGTTAAGTTTACCGAAACAGGCCTGCAGGCACATGGCACTGGTGGCTATACCGGTGAAGATCCAGCCAAATAGCGGCGAGACAAAGAAGCTACTACCACTGATGATAAGCCAAGCCCAGAATACTCCCGATGTATTGGTGCACCAGGCCTGAAGCAGACCGGCAAAACCACTGCGTCCTTGAGCAAAGAAAGTACTGCATCCTAGAAACCCTATCCAGGTGATCAGCCCAAAGGTGTCGGCAATCCCACACCAGACAGTGGCCAAGAGACCGGCAGATATTGCTGCATGCCAACGCTGTTGCATAGGAGTATCTCCACAAAATGTAAACATTGGTTAAATTACCCCGATTTTGATAACAAAAACCGGATCTACACCAAAAAAGGGCTTATTAATGCCGAGATCCGGCTCACTTTGCAAACGTTTGGTAGTAAAAAAACAATAATGGAGTGAATTTTAGCCAAGTAAAAAATCCACCTGCATAGCAGGTGGCTTTGAACAGCCCCCTAGAAGGGGGCTAAAAGAATCACCCATCCAAACCAAGCTTGATCTGACCGTTTGATTCCTCTGCCTCTACTTTCTGTTGATACCTTACATATCGACGAATGATCTCTTCGTTTGCTCCCACTGAA